>JAJRPU010000206.1 GCA_024280615.1 Bacteroidota bacterium
AGGGGTGAAATATCAATACCCACACAGTTGATACCTAATAATTGAGCCTCCACCGCTGTTGTTCCGCTCCCAATGAATGGATCTAAAACAGTGTCTCCTTTATTTAATCCTATGATGTTAAGTAATGCCCTGATCATTTGTGGGTGAAATTTCCCTTTATAAGGATATATCCAGTGAGTCAGATATTGATTTACAGACCTTGTGCGGTTTTTCCTTACAATGTAGAAATAATCTGTATATTCGCCTTTAATCAATTTAAAATATGCAAGTTTTCTTTTAAGTGATTCTATATCTTCCGGTTCTTTTAAAAGTCTAAACTCTCTTAATCCATTAGTCACTTCAAATTCTACTCCTAAAGCCTTTAATTCAAGTTGTGCCAATGCTAATTCATAGATAAATTGAACATTATCAAACAATACCAATTGTTTTTCTTTGGATAATGGTTCCTCTTTAAATGCCCAAAAATCGCCTATTTTTTCTGCTTTTTCTAGCATTATTTCTTCTTTGAAATACCTAAACAGCACCTAAACAATCTTATACATCTTAGCCCTATACCTCAATGGTTTCGCCTATGTCAGGCAATAGCAGTGTCAGTCCCGCATCCTCAAATTTCTTAACTGCTTTTTCTTTGTCTATCTTAATTGGGTCAAAGGTGTCATAGTGAACACCAACAACTTTATTTGTTTGGACAAATTGAGCAGCAATAATAGCCTCTTCAACATCCATTGTAAATACATCGCCTATCGGAAGCACTGCAAAATCAATCTTTGCAAACTTGGGTATTAATTGCATATCCATGGTTACAGCAGTATCTCCAGAATAATAGAATGAGCCTTCGTTTGTTACAATGACGAAGCCTCCTGGATTGCCACCATACGTCCCATCGGGCAAAATACTACTGTGAACAGCATTAACCATCTTGACATAGCCCCAGTCAAACTTCCATTTACCACCATGATTCATAGGATAGACGTTCTCAACTCCTTGTTTATTTAACCATAAATAAATTTCAAAGTTGCATAAGACAGGTGCCTTAGTTCGCTTGGCTATGCTAACCAAATCGGCAACGTGGTCTTCGTGCCCATGTGAAACAAGTATAAAGTCTGCTTCCAATTGATTAACGTCAACCTTCCCCTGAGCCAATGGATTGGGTGTAACAAACGGGTCGAAAAGCAGTTTCTTACCTGCAATTTCCACTGTGAAACAGGCATGCCCGTGATAAGTGAACTTAGCCATCTTGCTTATATTTGATACAAAGATAATAAAGTTGATTATTAAAGCATCTGCATGAAAACAGGGCATGAACATTTGGCGTTCTTCAAAGAAGCGTTTAAAAACCTATTTAAAACTGGTACTGTATTACCCAGTTCACAATTTTTATCAAATAAAATATGTAAAAAGGCTACGAAGTATAGTCCAGTAGACAATCCTAACATTGTGGAAGTTGGGGCAGGCACAGGTAAAATAACAATATTACTTCTGAAAGCTTTTCCTCGTTCGCATTTTTGGATTTTTGAACCTAACCAGTCTTTTTTCAAAATCTTAAAAGACAGAGTGATGACCACACATGGCAATCAGAACAATGTTATAATCTCAAACGAATGCATTGAACATAGTAGTAATATACCTCACAAGTGTCATATTATAGTATCCAGCCTGCCTCTCTTATCGTTAAATAAAACACAGAGAAACGAAATTCTATCCTTACTTAGTAGTTTGCTTGAGAATAATGGCATTTTTATTCAATATGGATATACGCCTTTGACAGAGGTGTTCTTAAAAGAACACTTTAAGATTATTGACCGTTCGCTTGTTCCTTTAAATATACCCCCTGCAATTGTCTATGTTTGCAATAAAAAGAAAAATTCTTAAAGTATGCTTTATTTTCAAAAGATTGCCATATTGATTTCCCTGCTTTTGTTAGCAAGTTGCTCTTCTAACAATGAGGAAATCTATTATTACGAAGGCACTGTGATGGGAACAACATATCACGTTAAGGTTGTGGCTTCTAAGCCTCCTGACGCCAACTCAATAGATAGTGTTCTTTTCTATGTGGACACGCTTTTGACTACATATAGTAATAATTCTGAATTGATGCGAGTTAATCTATCGGAACCCGGAACACTTACAATTTCTAATGATTTTGCCTATGTTTTCAAGATTGCCCACAGGATTTGGAGAGAAAGTGATGGTGCTTTCGACCCAACGGTCGGTCCATTGGCTTGGCAACACGGCTTCGGACCTCAAATCCACTTTGATACCATCATAACAGGTTTTGAGTTTTTCAATCTCTTAGAGACTGATTCTGGATACCTTTTAATTAAGAAAAAATCCAATATATATCTTGATTTTGGGGGCATAGCCAAGGGATATGGTGTTGATAAACTGGCTTGGTTCCTGATTGCAAAGGGATATACTGATTTCATGATTGAGGTTGGAGGCGAAGTAAGGATCAATGGCACTAAGCCAGATGGAAAACATTGGAAAATAGGGATTGAAAACCCCTTTAAGCAGGATGAGTTTCTATACATTGTAAGCGACACTAGCATTTCAATAGCCACTTCTGGAATTTACAGACAAAGAAAGAAAGAGGGAGATGATGAAGTGTCTCATATTGTTTCTGTGGGAGATGAACATAGTCTTATGCCCGACGTTGTCCTTGCATCCTTGATGGATAGTTCGTGTACGTATGCAGATGGCTGGGCAACTGCATTGGTGGCATCAGGTTGCAATAAAGCAAAGAAAATTATCACAAGCAATAGGCTTGAAAATGCAATAATAATTTGTCGGGATTCGAGTGTAGTTATTAAGATTAGAGGCACTTTGCTGGATGCTACCCAAAAACTATAAAGAAATTTGCACTATTTTTGCTATTGATTAGGTAAAATATTGAGCATGAAAGTTGGACGGCGGTTATTATTATCAGGGTTCAAAAGAGGATTTATGTATAAAACTCTATGGGTCTTTGTTATGGTGTCATTAGCTTTAATAGCCCAAGATAGCAACCTTGTTGAATTTAGTATAGATGGCACTTATCAAGGAAAAGAACTTTACATTCAGAATCCCTTTAACCCTGCAACAAATTCATTCTGCATAAAGAAAGTTACTGTTAATGGTCAGGAATACAAAAACATTAATTCATCTGCATTTGCGATTGATTTCAAGCAGTTTAATCTGAAAAAAGGGCAATATGTTGAAGTGAAGATTTATCACGAAAAGGGTTGTCAGCCCAGAGTTCTTAATCCAACCGCTCTGATAGGCAAAAGCACTTTTGAACTTCTTTCTTTCAAAGCAGATGAGGAACACGTTAGGTGGACAACCAGAAACGAAACTTCAGAAGAACCTTTCTATCTGGAAAGGGAAGAATATGGCAAATGGAAGGTCATAGCCAAGGTGAAAGGTAAGGGTCCCGGTGGATACAATAACTACGTGGTTAAAGTAAGACATTTTTCCGGAATCAATAAATATCGGCTTAAACAAAGAGATGTAGGAGGACAATGGAGATATTCTGAAGTACTTGAATACAAGTCAAAGAAAAAGCCGGTATCTTTCTATCCCAAACGTGTAACAGATAAACTATATTTCACTGATGAGGTTGATTATGAGATTTACGAAGAGACGGGCAAATTGGTCAAGAAGGGTAGTGGCAAGGAAGTGGACGTCTCTGATTTAAAACCCGGTGTCTATATCGTTTATTTTGACAACCGTTCTGGTAAGTTCCTGAAGAAGTAAAAATTATAGCCTGCTTTGCTGGCACGTTTTGTTTACTAATGCTACATATCACAACGTACAATGATTAAATGTGTTTAACTTTGAATTAAAATGAAGATGCCATGTTTACGATGAAGCATAATATTCCACAGCCGCTGAACGAACCAGTGTATTCATACG
>JAJRPU010000207.1 GCA_024280615.1 Bacteroidota bacterium
CCCCTCCTCAGAACACTCAGAAAATAAAAAAGGTGGTGAGGGCAATCAATCCCCCACCACACAGGATAGACAGGGCAACACCCTGCCTTCCTTCTCCGATGCTAAATTACAAAATAACCATGAAAATGAAAGCAAATAATAATATAATACTTATTTGGGAACTTAACACAGTATCTCCGTGTAACACTGTGGTTTTAAAACCTCACCGCCATGCCGGGCATTCGCTGATGGAAATCCGCTTGTCCGTCGGGCAGAAAAACGTTTCAATCCCCAGTTCATGACTTTGCCCTGAATAGATGGGACCGTTGAGGTCTAAGCCAAGCGTGTAGGCAAGCCGTAATCCTTTCACCTCGTGGGAAAACCCTAACAGAACACCGTCCAGAAACTTAAATCCTGAATATACCCCTGCATATAGCGACCACTTAATGTGACGCCATCTGAGTATGGCTTGCAACCGATAGGTCTTCCCAGTGGCATCAAAGATGGCTTGAGGCACTAAATAGGACGTTCTACTTATTTGAAAAGCGGTTGACAGATGCATGCTTACACGGGCTTGATATTGCGGTTCCTGATAGCCCCTTAGCCTTGTGATATGATGAAGTGCTATGCCACCAACCAGTTTAGGCGAAAAATACAGGAATCCGATGCTTGCAGAGGGATACAGGGTTGCATATCTATCATATCGCGCTGAATTAAACCCCGTCAACCCAAAGACCGGGTCTATGTCCTCGGGAAAGACCATACGTGTGTAGTCAATCAAATAATACCTGCCCAAAAATGAAATCCCCAGTTGCCAGAAATTGTTTCTTGTAACTTGCTTCCTGTAGGCGTAAGTAATAGCGATTTGATGGAAACTGAACAGACCACCTGCCGTGAAATCACCCAGATATTGAATCCCTATTGAACCATTTAGTTTCTCGCTAAACCCGTCAATTCCCAAGAGGATTGTAGCATAAGCGTTTGCCGTTCCTGTCCAGAAGTCAGTGAGGCGAGGTCCTCGGTCATTGACCATAAAATAGATTCTTGTGCAGGGCTCAATGCCGATGATTGCAGGATTGATATGTTGTCCGGAATACCAACTGCGGTAAAGGATAGGGTCCTGTGCCACCACTTGCCAAACAACCAACCACAAAGCAACCTTTATTACCCTTCTAATCATCATTGTTGATAGGTAAACGAACGAAAAAAGACAATCCGTTTAAAGAAGTGATGAAGAGAATAGGGATATTGCTTTTTGTTTTGGGGATTATGGCAATTAGCACGCTCAACGACAATGTACGTATTTCAGTTGATATAAACCAACAATCAATCTGGAAGGACGAATCTGGAATCCCCTGGGTCACTGAGGCTTTTTCTTTGCCATCATCCCTTGAAGTGGAAGGGATTTCTTGGAGTATTGAAGAGACTGAACCTATGGAATACACTGGAAAATCCCCGGAAAAACAAATACTATTCTGGCAAGGGAAAGGCAGGGACGAACGAATCGCTACATTCAAAATCTTCCCCTATGTGAAGCGACCCGACGGCTGGCATATAATAAAAAAATTAACTATCAACCTATCTCTGAAACATGTTAATGACCAAACTAACAAAATATTTACAAGGTCTGCAGGAACACAATCCATTTTTTCATCTGGCACCTGGCACAGATGGTATATCAAACGTTCAGGAGTTTACAAATTGACCTATGAAGACCTTTCCAGTGCTGGATTCTCAGGGATGACTCCGAATAACATAAGGGTTTATGCCACCCCGGGAAAGCCATTGCCCGAACGAGCGGGAGACCCAAGAATAAACGAACCAGTGGAAATCCCGATCTATATAAATGATGGCGGAGATGGTTCCTTTGACCCTGGAGACTACGTACTCTTCTATGTTGAAGGACCTTCCGGCTGGAACTATGCCCCCGACAACAACACTTGGAACCACTGGATTCACTACTACGACACCGTAAATTATATTTATGTTACGTTAAGCACTGCTGGAAACCCCAGAAGAATAAGCACCGTTCCACAGGACCCCAACATACCAACCATTAACCCATTGACGGTTGGAGAATTCCTGACATTTCACGAAAAAGAACTATACAATCCGCTACGCACAGGTAGGCAATGGTTTGGCGAAGACTTTGAATTCCAGACAACCCGAACATTCTCTTTCCCTCTGCCTTCCACGGCAACCGGTCAAGCCCGCATTACAACACAGGTCCTGTCCCTTTCCTATTATGGAACCACTGCATTTTCCGTCTCTGCAAACGGGACATTCCTGCACACGCACACCATCTCATCAGTGAATAATGCAACGCCCTATCATCCAAGAGGAAGGCTAAGCACCAGAACTTCCACAGTCAACGTATCAGGACAATCAACAATTAATGTTACTCTCTCATACCAAAAAGCACACTATTCGGACCAAGGAAGGCTGGACTGGATTGAACTGGTTGTCCCGATAGAATTGAAATATGCCAACGAGCCATTGCTAATTGTTAACAGTTCTGCTCTGGGCGAAGTGCCAAGATTCACGGTCTCTCAGGTTCCCATCGGAGCAATCCTTTGGGAAATCACTGACCCGCTTAACTATAATGCAATAAACTACGACCGAAACGGAAACTCAATAGCATTCACAGTAAACATGGACACCATTAGACAATTCATGTTGTTTCACCCCAATGACGTCCCTTCACCCACTTATGACAGGAAAATACCCAATCAAAACCTGCATGGTAGCCCAGTTCCCGACATGCTAATCATAACCCTTGATGAGTGGCGGGAGGAAGCCCGTCAATTGGCTCAATGGCACAGGGACAAAGGTCTTTCCGTATTAGTCGTTTCCCTTGATGAAGTGTTCAATGAGTTCAGTGGCGGGAAGCAAGACCCCACGGCGATTAGAGATTTTGCCAAATACCTATATGATCAAGACCCCACAAAGTTTAAATACCTGCTTCTGTTCGGAGACGCCTCGTATGATTATAAAGGAATTCTGCATCCAATTAAGCACATTCCTGCTTATGAAAGCGTTAATAGTCTTGACCCATTGGTTTCTTACCTCACTGATGATTATTATGCTTTTCTTGACGATAATGAGGGTTCAGACCTTGGTGACAATACTAATCAACTGGACATTGCCGTTGGCAGACTGCCCGTAAACTCAAAACAAGAGGCACAAACGATTATAAACAAAATAAAAGCATACGAGGAGTCTTTCGGAAACTGGCGATATGTCGTTACCTTCGTTGCGGACGATGAGGACAATAACCTGCATATCAGGGATGCAGACGCTCAGGCTGAATATATATCCCAAAATCATAGGCAATATCTTGTTGATAAAATCTACTTAGATGCCTATCCGCAACAGTTGGCAGTGGGCGGGCAACGATACCCAGACGTAACAAAGCAATCATTGACAGAATCAACACCGGAACACTATTGTGGAGTTACACCGGACACGGTAACGAACTGGGACTTGCCCACGAAAGAATTTTTATGGAAGCCGACATTTCAAAACTATTTAACTATCCAAATTTCGCATTCTTTATAACTGCAACATGCGAATTCAGTCGGTTTGACGACCCGGGAATAGTCAGTGCCGGAGAACAAACCCTATTAAAGCCAGATGGAGGAACGATAGGGCTTCTAACTACCGTCAGATTGGTTTATTCAAGTGCTAATTTTGATTTATCATTCAGTTTCTTCAGAAGGGTATTTAGCTGGGTCGGGACACCACCGCCAATTGGCGAAATAGCACGCCGTTCCAAAAATGCCAGTCCAACAGGAATCAACAACAGAAAATTCGTCCTTTTGGGAGACCCCGCTATGAAACTAGCTTTCCCAACACATAAAGTAATCATTGATAGCATAGTTACAGAAAAAACAGACACCATCAGGGCTCTGGATAAAGTCTCTGTCTTCGGACATATTGAATACATTGACGGAACACGCTTTAATGCAAGTGCTAATATTACTATTGAATTGCTTGACAAACCGTTAAAGATAACCACTCTTGCTAACGACCCTGCCTCTCAACCCTACACATTCAACTTCCACAAAACACATATTTTCAAAGGGCAAGGCATCACCACGGACGGCTCATTCCGGGTTGATTTTGTTGTTCCGAAGGACGTAGCTGGCTCTTTTGGCTTCGGCAGGTTATTAGCATACGCCCACTGGACAGATGGAGACGCCTCCGGACTCTACGATTCCATAGTCATTGGCGGGATAAACGAGGATGCCCCGCCTGACAATACACCACCACAAATCAAAGTCTTCTTAAATGATGAAACCTTCACAGATGGTGGAATAACCCACCCCAACCCACTTCTAATCGTACACTTATATGACGATAATGGAATAAACATTTCCCGGCGAAGCATAGGACACGAATTGGTAGCAATTCTTGATGGGAACGAGAGCGATGCCATCGTTCTTAATGACTTCTACACCACAGTGGCAAACGACTTCAGAAAAGGGTTAGTCAAATATAGGCTTGAAAACCTTGAACCCGGTCAACACACCCTCACCATAAGGGCTTGGGACGTCTATAACAACGTCTCAGAGA
>JAJRPU010000008.1 GCA_024280615.1 Bacteroidota bacterium
AACCGCCGTATCTGCACATCCATTCGGATTGGTCACTATCAACGAAACATCCCTCCAACCAGTAGGACCAAATACACTTGCCATATTGGGCATGTTACCAGACGATGGATTACCTCCATTAACGGTCCACATATATGTAGCTCCCGCCAATGCCTCTCCTACAAAATTAAACTCCGTTGTATCTCCTTGACATACACGATTAGCTATGGTAAAGTCAACAGAAGGCTTGTCTTGGACAGTAACTGTCATAGTAGCAGAATTGGAACAATAGTCACTGCTAATAGTAAAGACGACATCCTTAGGTCCCGGACTGGTCCAATACACACCAGCGGGGTTCTCATCACTGCTTGTTTGTGGCACAGCATCTACATCAAAGTCCCAAGAGAAGGACCATCCAGCACCGGTAGAACCAGTATTCGTAAAGTTAACAGGTTCTCCTTCGCATGGTTGCACATTAGATACAGTAAAGGAAACTGCAGGAGTCTCGTGAACAGTAACAGCCTTTGTAACGGTTGCTTGGCAGGCAGCGTCAGAAACAGTTAACCTAACGGTCTTGCTTCCTGCCGTGGCGTATACAACACCCGTCGGGTCCCTCAATGTTGAAGTAGCAGGAGTTGAACCATCTCCAAAAGACCACATATAATTCAACACTCCAAGCGTATCACCTATATAATTAAAGTCCACAGAGGTACCTGTGCAAACATACGGGTCAGCAGTGGTTCCGAAATCTGCATTGATTGGGCAATAGCAACCGTTTGTCGTAGGACCAGCCAGCATTATTGCTGTTAAAGTAATAACTGGTGTTATAGATGTCGTAGGGCTTAACGCATACGGACTTTCTAACCAATTGGCGACGTTAGTTGGCAGGAGTGTGAATGTCCTAACACCACATCTCAAAGACATTATATCAGTAAAAGCACTAACAAAAGCATCGTTACCTCCAGCAAAGTCCGTGGTAGCACTTGCAAAAAATTGGTTTAAAGTTGGGTCATAATGCAAATATCCGTTTACTTCATTAGATTGGTCACTGCCTATTATATAAGCGGTTGTAGCTGTTAAATTAATGTCTATTTCACTTGTAAGAATGTTAGCTTCACCGAATGAACTTTCTTCACCGCCAAAGAACAAAGTGTTGGTTATTGCATTGTAATAAATACTTCTTAGGTCGCCCCCACCTGGAAGTATAAAATAAACCCCAGTTTGATAAACTAAATTTGCATTAAATTTTGCTATTGCAGGATGGCTGACGCCCGCCGGGTCTGTCCAGAACCCTGCAACATATATATTTCCAACATTATCATAAGTAACTGCCCAAGGATTTTCATTATCTATTCCAGACATTAAGTATTTAGGTCCTAGTACAATATTACCATTTGTGGGGTCAACTGTCATTATGAGCCAGTCATCTGTCCCTGCATCATCTGTATACCCGACTATTGCTATATCCCCATTGGCAAGTTCCACTAAACCAGTTCCCCAATCCAAATTACCATTACCCCCATCACTATAAAACACTTGAAAAACTGTGTTTCCATTGACATCAACAGCAAAAAGAACTATCTCTTCAGCACCTCCCGGTATCCTCTCCTTACCAACAAAATACAAGTTAGTATTAGAATGTTGTATAACATCTTCAAAAACTGCTCTATCACCAGCATATTGCAATGCGAAAACCGGATTTCCATTTGGGTCTATAAGTAATGCGAGCCCATTCCGAACACCACGAATTTCCCCGGCGATAGCAACCCCGCCACCGCGAACTGGTGCCGCACCATAAACCCGTTCATCTAGCCCTAAACCCATCTCATAAACATAACTCCATAAAATGTTTCCTTGAAAGTCGTATTTAATCACCATTACGTCTTGAGTTCCATAAGCATCAGTGTGTCCAACAACATATATCCCATCACCTGGGACGGTAACAACTTCTGCAATGTTTTCATTCCCTCCAAATGGAGTGTAATGGATGACCGATTGAGCATTCAGGGTTAAGGCACTTGCTATCAGCCCTGTTCCTAAAACTTTTCTCCAGTCCATGGCATTAATTTTTTGCCCTTTTATTTACACTGACGAAATTTTTTGTCCAAAGGTTGTAATGTTATTTCACAAAGTTATGAACAAAAATTAAAAGTGCAAAATTGTTAGACTGCCATATCATACCCTTATGAAATTCGAATCTCATAGTAAATGTTTAGGCACTTGTATTCACTAATTGTGAGCGAGCACGCAATGAGCTTAATGAGTTAAGGGGTCCATTTATCCAGCACGATAGATTTTAGAGTGTCATGATAAAATACGAATCTAACTGCCAGCCAATTAAGGGTTTCTTTTTTTTCTGTTGGAGGATTAAGACAATATTCATACAAAGTAATGTCTTGCCATAATTGATAGGCATTGAATTCAGCTGTGCTAAGGCATTTAGGCTGGTTGCTTTCAATCCCAGAAAGAAAATCCTTGGCTAAATAGGTATTGAACAGCTCCTCAAAAGTCATAATAATTGAATCTCCTGATGGTGCGATGCCCCAGAATAACGGGCGCTTAACATCAAAATCAGGTGTGAGCACATAGTCTCCTGATGTAGTATCAATGAAATTGTCAATGCTTATTATAACTCCGGACTCAGGTATTAATGCAAGGAACTTGTTAATATTGCCCTCTCTGGCTGCAGATAGTAGTTCTTTAGTGAGTTCCTTTGGTGCTAATTGTGTTTCTTGGCTTTTACTGATATTTTCGTGTTTTGGGGAATATTGCTGTATGATTTGTTGTTCTTGGTGGTTTGAGTCGTTCTTCTTGTTGCTGGTGTTTTCACTACATGCCATTGCAAAAAAAGCGACTAATCCCACAGCCACAACTATATACTTGCCATTCATAAGTAGCAAAAAGGGTCTTTATTCCTTATACACGTCATAACCTACTGTGCCGTCATATATACCATCAATAATGTTCTTATATTTCTCGTTAAGAACACGTCTTTTTAGTTTCATAGTTGGTGTAAGTTCTCCTGTTTCCACTGACCATGTGTCAGTAACGAAAGCGAATCGTTTTATTTGTTCGGGTTTTGCAAGGTGCTTATTAACTTCTTGGATTATTTCACGATACTTGTCAATGACTTTTGGATTTTGCAAGGCTTTTTCAATACCTTCCCACTTGACCCCGTTTGTTTCCATCCACGCTTTAAGATTCTCTTCCGAGGGCACTATCAGAGCTGCTGGGAACTTACGTCCTTCGCCGACGACCATAGCATTTTCAATAAGCAGGGAAGCTTTTAGGCTATTTTCAATAGGTTGTGGTGCCACGTATTTACCACCCGCTGTCTTAAACAGTTCCTTCTTACGGTCTGTTATCTTCAAGAACTTGCCATCAACGATAACCCCTATGTCGCCAGTATGGAACCATCCTTCCTCATCTATAACCTCTTTTGTTAAATCAGGACGCTTGAAATATCCTTTCATCACATGGGGTCCACGTGTAAGTATCTCCCCATCTTCAGCTATCTTTACTTCCACGTTAAATAGTGGGGGTCCGACCGTTCCAATCTTGAATTCACCGGGCTCAAGCCTATTAACACAGATCACAGGTGAAGTTTCAGTGAGCCCGTAACCTTCCAAAACTGGAATGCCTGCTGCCCAAAAGATACGAGCGAGGTCTGGGCGGAGAGCTGCTCCCCCCGAGACCAAAGCAACAATATTGCCCCCAAGAGCTTCTCTCCACTTGCTAAACACCAATTTGTTGTATAACTTCCCTATCAATGCCTTAAACCCAGAAGGTGGATTTTCTGGCTCATAATTTTGAGCGTATTTAAGGGCTCCAAAAAAGATTGCTCGTTTCAAACCTGTCAATTCAAGCCCTCGCTGCAAAATGCGTTCATAAACTTTTTCAAGGAGTCTTGGTACGGTTGCAAAGACGTGAGGTTTAATCTTTTGAGCACAAGGCACTATATTATTTAAGTCGTCCACGAAATATATCTGCAAGCCTTTGGCTTGATATAGATATACCATGTGTCTTTCAAAGACGTGATTTATTGGCAGGAAGCTGAGGGCTCTATCGCCCGCTTTCATAGGCAACAGGTCAAAAGTCCCCTGAACGTTAGAAGTCAAATTTTTATGTGTTAACATTACGCCTTTAGGCACTCCTGTTGTCCCTGATGTGTAAAGGATTGTAGCCAAATCATCTGGTTGAACAGCTTGTTTATATTCCTCTAATTTTTGAAGTTCCTCTTCTGTTGGGTCAACGAATAGTTCTTCCCAGTGTTTGGTGCCCTCAAGCCCATCAAAGGAAAAGACATGTTTAACATTTGGTGTTTTTTCAAGGGCTGGCTTGACCCTCTGCCAAATGTCTTCATTGCCGACAAAGATAGCTACAGATTCAGAATCATTCAAGATAAATTCATATTCTTCAGGTGATATGGTTGGATATAGTGGCACGTCAACGGCTCCTAATTGCAATATAGCATGGTCAAGGATTGACCATTCTGGACGGTTTGGTGAGACAATTGCTATTTTATCATCCTTTTTAATACCCAGACGCATTAAGCCAACACTTACCCTATTAATAGCATCTATGAATTCCTGAGTTGAATACTTCTTTTCAGGCTTTTGAGGATTACACAATGCTACACAAACCTCTTGTGGGTAGTGCTTCAACTGATAGTAGATAATATCAAAGGTTCGGGTAAAGTCTTTTGGTGGCATAGGCTCCCTATTTTTATGTTTATACAAAGATAGGAATAATTGGCAAATAAATGGTTTAGAACACAACATAATCCGTGATTGTTTTACTTTGTAATAAAAGAGATGGGCGTTATGAGTGAGATGGAAGCCCGCTATAACCCGGAAGCCATAGAGGAAAAATGGATTAAGGAATGGGAAAAAGCTAATATTTTCCACAGTGAGCCTGACGACAGGCAGCCATACACAATTGTTATGCCCCCTCCTAACGTCACTGGTGTGCTACACATGGGACACGTTCTGGATAATACTCTTCAAGATATATTAATCCGCAGAGCACGGATGTTAGGCTACAATGCATTGTGGGTTCCAGGCACCGACCATGCGTCAATAGCCACGGAAGCGAAGGTGGTGGCTTGGCTCCATTCAATGGGAATAGACAAAAAGGCTTTAACTCGGGAAGAATTTTTGAAATATGCGTGGGAATGGAAAGAAAAGCATGAAAACATTATAATTACCCAATTAAAGAAGTTAGGGGTGTCCTGTGATTGGCAACGCAAGAAATTCACTATGGACCCAGATATGAGTTGGGCAGTGATACACGTATTTGTTGAACTTTACAACAGAGGGCTCATATACCGTGATTTGAAGATGATTAACTGGGACCCTGTGGCTCAAACAGCTCTTTCCGATGAAGAAGTTATATACAAAGAAGTTCAAGGGAAACTCTACTATGTTAAATATCCTATTGTTGGGGAAGATAGATATATAGTTATTGCAACTACGCGCCCAGAGACAATTGTTGCAGATACAGCTATTGCAGTTCATCCAGAAGACGAGAGATATAAGGACTTAATAGGTAAAAGAGTCATTATTCCGGTAATAAATAGAAAAGTTCCCATCATAGCTGATGAATATGTTGACCCTGAATTTGGGACTGGTGCTTTGAAGGTAACGCCCGCCCATGACCCAAACGATTTTGAAATAGGTCGCCGTCATAGTCTTGAAGTAATTGACGTTATGAACCCTGATGCCACAATGAATGAGAACGCCGGTCCTTTGAAAGGCTTATCAAGGGAAGCGGCACGCCGAAGAATCGTTGAAATTCTAAAGGAACAAGGTCTACTGGAAAAAGTTGAAGATATAACTCATTCTGTAGGGTTTTCTGAAAGGACAGATGTCCCGATAGAGCCTCGTTTGTCCAAGCAATGGTTTGTAAAGATGAAGCCGCTTGCTGAACCAGCCCTTAAAGCAGTACTGGAAGGAGAAATAAAATTTATTCCGGAGAGGTTCATTAACACATACAGGCAATGGATGGAAAACATTCATGACTGGTGCATCAGCAGGCAATTATGGTGGGGACACAGAATCCCCGTGTGGTACGTCAATGGTTCGGATGAAGAATTCGTTGTTGCCCACGATGAAGAGGAAGCATATAAGATAGCTCGTGAGAAATATGGTTATGATGTTAAACTTGAACAGGACCCGGACGTTCTGGACACCTGGTTCTCCTCATGGCTATGGCCCCTTTCAGTGTTTAATTACTTCCAAAATCCAAACAACAAAGACTTCAAGTATTATTATCCAACGACTGTTTTAGTTACCGGACCTGACATAATTTTCTTCTGGGTAGCAAGGATGATTATGGCTGGATATGCCTTTGCCAACGAAAAACCCTTCCGGGATGTTTATTTCCACGGCATAATCAGGGACAAACTGGGTAGGAAAATGTCCAAATCATTAGGTAATTCTCCAGATGTTCTCAAACTGATTGATGATTATGGTGCTGACAGTCTGCGTATGGGTGTTTTGATGTCTTCTCCTGCTGGTAACGACCTCCTTTTTGACGAGAAGCTTCTTGAACAGGGAAGGAACTTCGCAAACAAATTATGGAACGCCGTTCGCCTCATTTTGTCATGGCAACCGATTGAGGGAAAACTATCTGATAGCCAACAGGCAACCATTAGTTGGTTTGAATGGCGTCTAAATGAAGCAACCCGGGAAGTGAACAGACTTATGGACCAGTATAGGCTTTCCGAAGCACTCAAACTGCTTTATTCACTGACCTGGGACGACTTCGCCTCCTGGTTTCTTGAAGCCATAAAGCCAAAAGACAAACTCCTCCCCAAGGAAGCCCTTGAAAAGGTGTATACTTTTACGGACCACATTTTGCGTCTCCTGCATCCCTTTATTCCAATGATTACAGAGGAGTTGTGGCATCGGTTACCGAACAGAAAGGGCTTCATAGCACTAAGCGATTACCCCACTGCGAAAGATTCGGCACAATATCACTTTGATGACTATAGCGACAGGTGGTTAAAAGAAACGGTTAGCTGGCTAAGAAGGATATTTCAAGAAGGGGAGAAGCCAGAGATTTTGTACATTAAAAGAAGGGAAGAAGAGCGGATGCGAACAATCAGACCTCTGTATCCTATATTATACTCACTAACCCCCATAAAGGAAGTGAAAGAAGTTGAAGAATTTTCCGTGGGTTCCCTACCAGCGTTGACCGGCACATTCCTTGTTGCTGTGGAGGCTCCGGCTCTGAAAGAAAAAGAACTACAAAGACTTCAAAAGGAAAAGAAACGGCTTAGTGACTTGCTTCAAACAACTCAAAAGAAGCTTTCCAATCAGAACTTTATATCAAGAGCTCCTCAACATGTTGTGGAACGAGAAAGGCAAAAAGAAAAAGACATTAAAACACAACTTGAAATGGTTGAAGAACAACTGGAACGCCTACTCAAAACATGATTCCCGGTTCACTACTTGACCTGACCATTGGAGTCTTGTATGCTATCGTCCTTTCTCTTATATATCTATTTATTGTAATCAGAATTAATAATCCGCCTGCTAATAGGAAAATTCTTTTTATAGGCTTCATTACACACACTTTCTCCTCCATTGTTTTCGTGATATTTATGAAGACTTATTATGGTTATCTTGGAGATGCTCTGTTTTACTTTAACACAAGTGCAACAATATTCAAACATCTAACTTCAACGCCATTTCTAATTAACGAACTCCTATGGATGGACCTTGAGAACCTTTCTCCTATCAGACAAATTCGACTTTTTGGCACTACTGACCCGGAAGTTATATCTATGGCTCGGTTCTCTCTTCCATTTTATATTCTGGGCTTAGGTCTTTTTACTCCGACAAGTGTTTTGATAGCAATCCTCCCTTTCAGTGGGAAATACTTAATTCTAAAGGCTATAAAAAACGCCTTTCCAGACATAGACCAGGCAATCCTAGACAAAACAGCACTTTTCACATTATTTTTACCCACAGCTCTTTTCTGGGGAACAACTATTTTGAAAGAAAGCTTCCTGGTGTTCGCCATAGGATTATTATTCATTTCAGTTCAACTGCTTTTTGCAAAAAGATTTTTTCTTTCCCTATTGTTGATTTTAGTGGCTTTCCATATAATAGGAAGCCTTAAAGCATGGATACTATATGTATTCCTTGTAGCTTTTTCCCTCTCATTAGTCTTATATACACTCAACATTCCTCGTATACGGCAAGACCCTTTCCTAAGAATAGGAACAATTTTAATGTTTTTAATCATTGGAGGCGGTATAACTTACTTTGGAATCCAAGAAGTAATTAAAGAAGTCTTTGATAATTTTCTGAATATTGCTTATGGTTTTCAAACATGGCACATATACTTAGGACAAACAAGGGGACAGAGTTCATACACTCTGTTATCTATTCCCAATTTAATAGAGGCACAATGGTGGCAATTTATAATTGCGTTTCCTGAAGCACTGTTTACTGCCCTCTATAGACCTTTTATATTTGAAATAGACCGACTATCACAGTTTCTGGTCCTTCCAGAAAACCTTTTTCTGCTATACATATCTTTCAAAGCAATGCTAAATTTTAAATTAATTTGGAATGTAATAAAAGAAAAACCTTTGTTATTAACAGGATTCATACTTGGAGTGTTGACATTATACATAGTTGGTTTAGTGAGTTTCAATTTTGGCGCCATGATTAGATATCGCATTCCAGGATTAATCACTCTAATAGCAACTTTTTTCTTTATTTATTTCTATGGAAAAGGTAAAAAGGTGTCAGGGGCAGGCACTCAATAACTGAGTTTGCAGCTCTCCAGATTCATTAACAGTCAATCTCCAACATCTGCCATCTGGAGATTTCAAAATAACTCCTCTACCAACCTGTTCAATATACACATCTCCACTTTGAGCAGGAATATCATATCTACAAACTCCTGTTATTGTAACATTATCAATTGCCCAATGGTCCCAATCTGGACTGGAAGAGCCGCCTACCTGCCTCCATCTTAACATTACCCACTGACCGGTCAGACTGGCAGGCAGATTAACGGTAAATGTCGTCATCGGGAATAAAGTGGGTCCATAAGTGGCGAGCTGTATCCAGGTTAGCCCTCCGTCAATACTGTATTCCAATACCACTTCTTCGCCCACTTCGGGATTCTCACACGGTGCAGCATCTGCTGCACTACCCATTTGAATAGCGAAAGACACAGATGCAGCCCCACACACTAAAAATGGTTTCGTTGTTGCTTGGCGTGGCTGAGCCCCGTTAAACCTAAGAGCATTCCCTGAAATTGAACTACAACCTGCATCTGTAATACCTCCATTAATTTCCTGCCACACACTCCAATCAACATCTGGGTCAAAATCGTCTTGTATAGTTACGTTGACCAATTGAGTATCCACATTAGCTAAGCCGGACACATGTAGCGAAACAGCTGGTGCAGGTGTGTTGATTCCAACATTTGCCTGTGGTGTAACTACTAATACGGGTGTGCCTGAGGTGTCGACAATAAAAGCCAAATCAGTATAATTTCCCGGGACACTAATGTGCAGCTTGCCTATTGGAACGGGTTGTCCAATGCCTACATTTTGAGCACTAAGGCAATTGACTGATAAGCTCAAGATTAGCACCCAGCGCATAGCCACTTTATTTATTCTACTTTCCTTATTGGTTTCTTAGTATTACATTGAAAATGAATTTATTATTTATTTGTCTTTCACTATTCCAATGGTTTTTCTCCACACGCCAGAATCTGTTTCAATATTGATTACATACTTGCCGGTGGGTAGCATTCTGACAAATGCACCCGTTCTGGTTCCCCTTCCTGATTCCTTATAAACCACTTTGCCTGCAACGTCAACCACATATAACCCTCTAATGATACTTCCACATTCAATAAAGCCCTTCTCAGTAAGGACACACAAGTTGTTATCAGCAGAAATGACGCCTTGTGTTACTGGAACTATAACAGTGTCCTTCGCCGAACAACCAGCAGAATCCTGAACTAAAACCCAATATGTTCCAGATGGAAGCCCAGTCACACTATCGGTTGTTGCACCGGTGCTCCACAGTACGGAATAAGGGGGTGTACCTCCGCCGTAAGTAACCCAAGCTGAACCATCAGCATTACCTGGAGTAGCCGGCGCTGCACCAGTACTAAGCATTAGAGGTAACGGCTCCTCTACAGTAAAGGTCATAACAGACTGACATCCAGATGCATCCCAAATAACCACAGTGTAAACACCTCCAGATAAGTTCGTTATATTAGGTGTTATGGCACCAGTATTCCATTGATATGAATACGGCGGTATACCCCCACTGACATTAACTATATATATAGCACCATTATTAGCACCATAGCAAGTAACATCAATCACTTGATAACTGGTAACATAAGGCGTATCATAGGCAGGAACAGTTACTTGAAAAGTATCAGTACAGCCTACTGCATCAGTAACAGTAAGTGTGTATGTTCCACCACTAACATTAATAAGGTCTTCAGTGGTAAAACCAATATCCCAGCTAAAGTTGTACCCTGGGGTTCCCCCTGAAACAGTTATATATACAGCACCATTAGGTTGATTGCAGGTTGCAGCAATCACCGAATCAATAGTAACAGTTATAGCAGGAGGTTCACCCACATTGAATGTTGCTTGCATTGTGCACCCTGCTGTGTCCGTAACAGTAACGGTATATGTACCTGCACTTATTCCTGACAAGTCCTCGGTCGTAAAAACTCCTCCATTCCAAGAGTATGTGTAAGGAGGAGTACCTCCCGAAACCGATATATCTATAGCACCATCAGGAGAACCATAACAAGAAGCATCTGTAACCGTCCCAGAGATAACTATGGCAGGTGGCTCATTAACAGTAAACGATTTACTGGCAACACATCCATTAGCATCAGTAACTGTGATTATGTATGTGCCTCCGGGAACACCCACTATATCCTCTGTGCTGGCTCCATTACTCCAAGATATTGAATATGGAGTTGTTCCGCCAGTGATTGTAACATCTATCGCGCCATCGGAAGCTCCCCCACAGGTAACATCATAAACAATACCTGTTATTGTTGGGGCTCCTTGGTCGCTTAGCAAGAACGTATCAACTTTTGTGCAACCGTTCGCGTCGGTCACAGTAACTATATACGTGCCCGCTGGAACATTTATTAAATCTTCAGTAGTGGCACCATTATTCCAAGAATATGAATACCCTGGAGTCCCTCCTGAAACAGTTATATCAATAATTCCATCGCTGTTTCCACAAGTGGGCTGAGTGATATTACTGGATACAGAAATTGCCGAAGGTTCATTCACAATAAATGAGGCTGTGGTAACACAACCATTCGCATCAGTCACAGTAACTGAATAGGCACCGGCAGAAATATTAACAAGGTCTTGAGTTGTAGCTCCATTAGTCCACGAATACGAGTAAGGCGCTGTTCCACCAGAAACAGTGATATCAATTGCACCTGTTGAGGCTCCATTACAAGTAACATCAGTGACAACTCCCGTGACGCTCAAATTAGAAATATCATTGACCGTGAAGGAAGCCGTTGCAGTGCATCCATTGGCATCCGTAACCGTAACAGTATATGTTCCTGCTGGAACATTAGTTAGGTCCTCTGTTGTGGCTCCATTGCTCCAGGAAAATGAGTAGGGAGCTGTTCCCCCAGTCACAGTTATATCAACCGCACCATCTGAATTGCCACAGTTAGCATCAGTAACCGTACCAGTTATAGATATAGCAGTTGGTTCATTAACAACGAAAGTGTCACTATTTGTGCAGCCATTAGCATCCGTAACTGAAACAATATACGTTCCCGCCGAAAGATTAGTTATATCTTCTGAAGATGAAGAAAAACTGTTTGGACCGGTCCATGAGAATGAATACGGAGCAGTCCCTCCACTAACAGATATATATATTGCACCATCTGAACCTCCATTACAGGAAACATCCTTCAAAGAATCAAGAGTGATAGTTATACCACCTGAACCTCCAGAACCAATCACAATTGTATCGGATATAAAACACCCAGTCTGGTCAGAAATAGTAACAATATACGTTCCAGCACAAAGGCCTGTCCTCGTAAGAGACGTCACATTAGGGTCATCACTCCAAGTAACTGTATAAGGAGGCAAGCCATCATATAATGTGTCAATAGAAACGGTTATTGAGCCATCGCAAGCACACGAAGCATCTGTCTTAATGATAGTGTCAAATTTCATTGGAAGTGCTTCTATCACTGCAGCAACAGCATCAATTAATCCATATCCAAAAGAATCATCTACTCCAGCAGGGTTAAGGTCAATAGCCGTATTTTGTAGAATTTGTCTAACAAGTGCATTGTCCAAACATGGATTAATAGCAAAAAGCAATTGAGCGAGTCCTGCCACATGCGGGGAAGCCATTGAAGTTCCGGACATATAATTATATTGATTATTATAAGGAACTGCACTGTATATTAATGCTTGACAAGGGGTACACCCAGTATTAGAGTTAGAGTTAATATAAGTAAAAGTTCCTCCTGGAGCAGCTAGTTCTATCTCAGGTCCATAATTAGAGAATGCACTACGATTAACATCTACAGTGTTATTATCACTATCAATCGTTAAATCAACAGAACCGACTGCTATCACTGAAGAATAAGCTGCAGGATAAGAAACTACATTAGAATTAT
>JAJRPU010000208.1 GCA_024280615.1 Bacteroidota bacterium
ACCATTCCATATTGCCTCAAGGGGCTTTCGGTTTGCCTCGGTTACCATTCCATATTGCCTCAAGGGGCTTTCAATTTGCCTCCATCACCATTCCATATTGCCTCAGGGGGCTTTCAATTTGCCTCGGTTACCATTCTCTATTGCCTCAAAGGGCTTTCAGTTTGCCTATACCACCATCCCACATTGCCTCAGGAGGCTTTCAGTTTGCCTCCATCACCATGCTATATTGCCTCAGGGGGCTTTCAGTTTGCCTATACCACCATCCCACATTGCCTCAGGAGGCTTTCAGTTTGCCTCCATCACCATTCCATATTGCCTCAAGGGGCTTTCAGTTTGTTCCAAACACCTTTACACTTTGACACCTCTCAATAAGACTATTGGGCAATTCCCGTTTATTTTAACAAATTGGGCAGAACATATGTGATTACAAACGTAACTATGGCTGTATAAACAGTGAATAACAGGATTATTAACCATTGCATGAACGAAATTCGCTTATTCATATCTTCAAAACGCTTATCCATTGCTTCAAACCGCTTATACATCATTTGCATGAGCATCTTTATATCTTCTTTTGTGGCGACATTCTCCATCTATGAATGATATATATCATCCGGAACCATCGCCAACACATTGGCTTGTTCTCGGTCAAAACCGTTTTCTATCAACAACTTCATTACTCGTATTGCTATACTCCCTTTTTCCATATCTAAGCATTTTGCATCGGTCTAAATTGTAAATATTATGAAATTCATATGAAGGTGTTCTACAATAACATCTCAGTCTATCAACCAGTTTATCCAATTTTAATCTCAATTGATTCGCAGGCAGACTATTTGGCTGAAAAACGTGAAATTTGCATACGATTCAGGGCTTTTAAACGACATTCTTTCGTTTCCATAGCCAAGCATCCGAAGTTTCACAAAATTATCTCTGAAAAAAGTCACCTTGACATAAAGGTTAACGATTAATATCCAGCAATGAGTTAAAATGAACCATTTGCTTGGACGGTGTGTTCTAAAAAACGGAATTAACTTTGCCCTATGTGGTTGTGTGTAATGAAAGCAAAGATTCACAATGCGACAGTTACTGATGCCAACCTTCACTATATGGGCAGTGTAACGATTGACCCTGTTTTGCTTGAGGAATCCGGCATATTGGAAGGCGAACGAGTTCAAATAGTTAACGTTAGCAATGGTGCAAGGATAGAGACCTATGTAATAAAGGGGGAACGTGGGTCCGGAACTATATGCCTCAACGGACCGGCAGCACGACTGTTCCAACCCGGTGATAAAGTTCACATAATTGCCTATGCATGGGTCACTCCAGAAGAACATAAATCAATGAAACCAATCGTAATAATCCTTGATGAGAACAATAAAGTCAGTGAAAAGAAATTTTCATGGTAAATACAAGTTCTTCCCTTTTCAACGTTTTTTATTATAACTTTGCAAACAAGATATGTTTAGACGCCTTATAGGTTGGTTGCTTTTTTCCTTGCTATCTATATCAATTTTCAACAGCACTTATTGTATTGTGGATGACGTACATGAGGAAATTCATACCACGCATACTCCTTTTTGCTCAATTCCACACGTGCCAATGTCTATTCCACACTCGGAATATGAAACCTTTTACGACTTTAGTAACAACGTTGAAAAGAAAAAGTTAGTAATCACAGACGATGATATTCCAGAATTCTTTATTATAGAGAAGCCGTGGCGTCCTCCTTGGATATCTTAAAAGCCCGTCTATACCTTAATCCATTTGTTAATCCTTTCATTTTACTGACTACATTCCCAACAGTCCAAGGACGGGCTAAGTAAACACAATCCTGAATTGAGATATAGCAAGCTCGCTAACTACGACTAATAAGTAAACATTTTTTAACAAAACTTAAAAATCTTAGTGCCTTGATTGATAAGATAATTGGGTTGTCGGTCAGATGGCGTGGATTAATACTCATTCTGACAGGATTATGGGTTATTGGTGGCTTACTGGCACTAAAAGAACTCAAACTGGGTTCTGTTCCCGACATTACTAATAACCAGGTCCAAGTTATTAGCATTGCTCCTCAACTCTCCGCTCTGGATATGGAACAACTGATTACCTATCCTATTGAGCGGGAAATGGGCAATTTGCCCGGGGTGGTTGAACTGAGAAGTGTTTCCAGACCGGGCTTGAGCGTTGTTACCGTGGTTTTTGAAGACGAGATGGGCACTTATCTGCCCAGACAACTGGTTCAAGAGAAGTTAACAGTGCTGAAGGACGAGCTGCCAGACATCCTTGAAAAAGGTCCTTTCGCCGGACCCATAACCACAGGGCTGGGGGAGATATACCAATATTACTTGCACGTGGACCCCGCATACAGAAACGTATATACCCTGATGGACTTAAGAACCATTCAGGATTGGATTATCAGACGTCAGATGATGATGGTTCCCGGAGTGGTAGAGGTCAACTCACTTGGCGGGTTTATCAAACAGTATGAAGTTGTCATTGACCCAGTGAGATTGCAAAGACTAAATATTGACCTTGGGACTATAATAGAAGCCCTTGAACAAAACAATTCCAACAGTGGCGGAGCATATATAGAGAAAAGCAATTCTGTTATGTTTATTCGTGGAGAGGGTTTAGTTCGGTCCCTTGAGGACATAGCCAACACAGTGGTTCTGGTAACGGACGAAGGACCTGTTAGGATAAAAGACATTGCAGACACAGTCAGATGGGCAGGAGCAATCAGATATGGAGCAATGACAGAAGATGGCAGGGAAGTGGTTGGTGGACAGGTCCTGATGCTTAAGGATGCCAATGCGATGGAAGTTGTTGAGAAGGTGAGGGAAAGAATGGCAGAGATTCAGAAAAGCCTTCCACCGGGAATAACAATCAGACCATATTTGGACAGAAGAGACCTTATTGAAAGGACAACAGAAACAATCACAGAGAACCTAACACTGGGAGCCCTCACTGTCATTTTCGTATTAGTATTCTTAATAGGCAGTATCAGGTCTGGTTTAATAGTTGCATCGGTAATCCCCCTTTCTTTGCTATTTGCTTTTATGCTAATGAACCTCACAGGCATAACTGCCAACTTAATGTCTCTTGGTGCCATTGACTTCGGAATAGTGGTTGATGGAGCCGTAATCATAGTTGAAGGAATGATTTTTGCCCTTGAGAAGAAACTCAAGTCAGTGAGGAACAGAGTGTTGAAAATAAGTGATGAAGAACGGAAACAATTGGCTACGTCTACGGCATCCCGAATGATGCGTGTTGCATTGTTTGGACAATTAGTGGTGCTATTGGTTTTTCTACCTATTCTAACTCTTGAAGGTGTTGAAGGCAGGATGTTCAAACCGATGGCTTATGTATTTATGTATGTGCTTCTGGGAGTAATACTCTTATGCCTAACCTATGTTCCTGCAATAAGTTCGCTATTAGTCAAGTTGCCTGAGGAAGGGGGTCCAATGGCAAATATTGAAGCCCTTTTCACTCGCATCAGTAGGAAAATTATGGACTGGCTCAAAAAAGCATATATTCCTTCAAGGGATTGGGCTCTCAACCACAGATTCATAGTGTTGGGAATAGCATTAGCCCTATTTGGCTTGTCAATATTCACTTTCACAAGGATGGGGGCAGTATTCATGCCCCGATTAAATGAAGGCGATATAGCCCTACAGGCAATCTTTGTTCCAGGAACTCCGCTATCAGAAGTAATCAAAGGCACTGAACGCCTAGAAAAGATTATTCTTGATTCTTTCCCCGAGGTCATTACAACTGGTTGCAGGATAGGTGTGTCGGAAATCCCCACTGACCCGATGCCTATGGACTTCGCAGACTGCCACGTGATTCTTGAGAAGGACAGGTCCAAGTGGGTTTCTGCATCCACACAAGAAGAATTGGCAAACAAAATGAAAGAGGTTCTGGAAAGGAATCTTCCCGGAATAGGATATGCCTTCACACAACCGATAGAACTGCGATTTAATGAGTTGATATCAGGTGTTAGATACGATGTGTCCATTGAAGTTTATGGCGAAGATGTTGATGTATTAAGGTCTCTTGCAGAGCAAATAGTCCTGTTGATTCAGGGGGTTGAGGGAGCGGCGGACATAGCAATGGAACCGGTTCAAAAACAACCACAAATAGTAGTCAGATACAAACGTGAAAGACTTGCCAGATATGGCATTACGATAGAGGAAGCCAACAGGCACCTGCAGGCTGCCTTCGCTGGATACGTCGTCGGAACAGCCTATGAACAGGAAAAGAGATTTGACATTGTGGTTAGATATTCTCCTGAATACAGGAAGGACCTTGAACACGTCAAGCAAATAAGGATTAAAACGAACACTGGAGCGCTCGTGCCTTTCTCAGAAATAGCCGATATAAAAATTGAATATCATCCTGCTCAAATTTCACGAGAAAACGGCTACAGAAGGGTTTACGTTGGCGTCAATGTCCGCAACAGAGACGTGGAATCAGTCGTTGAAGATATTCAGAAACGCTTGGAGGCATTGCCTATTCCACCGGGATATTGGATTACCTATGGAGGCACTTTTGAGAATTTGCAGCGAGCTCGTGCTAGATTGGCTATAGTCGTTCCAATCGTTCTGCTTGTCATCTTTGTACTTGTTTACATGGCTTTAGGCAACTTGAAAGACACACTGCTTATATACACAGCTGTGCCATTGGCTACGATAGGTGGTGTGTACCTACTTGCCATTCGGGGCATGCCTTTCAGTATTTCGGCAGGGGTTGGCTTCGTGGTTCTCTTTGGAGTGGCTGTTCTAAATGGAATGCTGCTTTTAGCACGGGCTAATGCCTTAAGAAAGGAAAACGTCCCAATGTTAGAGAGAATAAAGATTGCTTCTGCAGAACGGCTCAGACCAATACTCCTTACTGCCCTGACCACAATAGTAGGCTTCACTCCAATGGCATTCAGCCAATCGGCAGGAGCAGAAGTGCAAAGACCTCTTGCAACAGTGGTAATAGGAGGTCTCATAACCGCTACCTTCCTTTCACTAATAGTAATACCAGTGCTTTACACTCTTGCATACAGAAAAGAAAAATCATCTCAACAATGAGGTATTATCTAATGATTTTATGGGCATTGACTCAATTAACGCTCGCTCAACAAAACAGTTTAATTCAATATATTGACTCATTAATTGCCAATCACCCAGCAATTTTAAGTAGTTATCTGTCCAGTGAGGCTTCTCAATTATCAACCAAGGCAGTGTCTCCATTGTCAATATCACCTTTTTATTCCCGTGAGGAATGGGGCAATGGTGCTCAGGGGATTGTTTCCTATGGAATCAGGACAGGAGCCATCAACCCGTGGGAATGGAAAGCAGAAAAGGATTTTCTAAAGGCACAGGCACAAACCTCCACCCTAAATCTCTCAATAACCAGGGTAACACTAATCAGAGACGTTTTGACTTTGTATGCCCAATGGACCATTTCTCGGGAAAGATTGGAGAGATGGACAGCCCTCAAACACTATCTTGATTCCCTCCATTTACTTGCCTCTCAAGCATATCAAACAGGACAAATAGACATAATACAACTAAAAGAGCTTGAAATCCAGATTCAGCAAACAAAAAGTAAAATAATCAGCATAGAACAACAAGTAGAAGGGATTAAACATTCTCTAAGGACTCTTCTCCAAACCGATTCATTGCCGGTCTTCCCGGATAGCGAGCTGCCCCAACCTGACTCAACACTATCCCACTCCAATCCACTTATCCAACAACAAAAGCTACAAACCTACCTCCAAGCTCTGACGCTAAAACAACGAACCGCTTCCTTTATGCCCTCCCTATTTGCAGGATATAGCCTTCAAACCATTGAAGGAACACCTGGATTCACAGCCGTGGAAGTGGGAATCTCTATTCCACTTAATGTTCCGGGAACAATAAAACAACAACAGGCTTACAAAAAACAATTGGAAGCGTCTCAAATGGGTACAGAAGCCTTTTACATACAATTGAAAAGCCAGGTCCAGCAACTTTATGCCCGGTGGCAGGCTATCTCGCAAGCATTATCTTTATACTCAACACACATAAATCAAGCAACCCAAAAACTACTGGAAACCTATCAAACACAATTAAAAACAGGCGCTATCAGTCCTATGGATTTTATTGTCTCATACAGAAACATAGTTAACTTAAACGACGAATACCTTACTCTGAAGGAACAGGAAGTTCTCTTGAGAATCCAACTTCTCTTTTTAACTGGAAAATTAATTGAGCGATGAAACGAGATAAATTAATCTTAGGGACTATTTCCGCTCTGCTAACACTGTTATTATCATGCTCAGAGGCACATCATAACAACCAAGAAGA
>JAJRPU010000209.1 GCA_024280615.1 Bacteroidota bacterium
GGAACAGTGTTGGTGTGCTGGGAACATATCTCAACGTTGACATCAGATTATAGAACTTGATTGCCCAATCTGTGTGATTGGACTTCTCATTAAGGGCTAGTCCCATAGCCACACGCATCCAGAAATACTGTGGAACTTCAATTACTTTCTGGTTATAATCACGCATAAGATACCTGTCGTAAAGGGTTTGCAAACCAAGGTATTTAATTATCCTGTCTCTTGTAATATCAAGCGTTTTGGCAAGTCGTTCAAGGTCAAACTTTTCAATCAGTTCTGGTCTGTAACGTCCTTGTTCAACACCATGCTTAATGGAAGAGATAAACTGCATTCTGTAATAGTGCATAAAATCTTCTTCAAATTCATACTTTCCAATGACTTCTTTATAGATAGTGTTTAGCAGAGCTCTGGCGGCAGCAAAACTGTATATGGGGTCTTTTTCTATCCAGCCACGCAGGACTAAGACAATAGCAAGGTTGATCTCATGGGTTTTTATGCCATCATACATATATTTCTTGACTTGTTCAATGACTTCTTGAGCATCCACTATATCAGCATAATCAGAGCAGATGGCTTTAATGGCAACAGATAATTCATTTATGTCAAAAGGCACACGGGAACCATCTCGCTTGGTCACTGTTATTTCGCCTCTGTCTATTTGTTCAAATAGTTTTTGTTGCTTTTCCTTTCTAATTTTTTCTCGTTCTTTGCGATATAGAATATATGCTTTTGCGACGTCAAAGAATCCTGCCTCTGCAATTTTTCTTTCCACTATGTCCTGAATATCTTCAACTGATGGAATTTTCTCATCGCCATACTTCTGTTCTAATTCTTTAACAACGCTTGCTACAATGTCTGGAATGTAAAGGATTCCGTTGTATTCATTAACTGCTTCAAAAGCTTTAGTTATAGCCATTTCAATTTTCCTGACGTCAAACTCCACTATGCGTCCATCCCTTTTCTTGACAAGGTTCAAAGCCATGACAACAACTTTTTAGTAGTTAAACAACCCTATTTTTAGGCTATTCAAAGTTAGATAGACCAACCATTTTTTGAGGCATTAAAAAATGTAAAACTAAGATACCACAAGGGTTTGATATGAACAATGTCAATTGTGTAAAATTCCCTGTGCCTATGCTCGGGGCTTTTTAAACAAAATTAACTCTTATATCCTATGTTTGTAATGGCAAATTTGATGCTGATGGAAAAGAAATTCAATGTTATCAATCATATCAGCGGATGGATTGTATTTATAGCGGCACTGATTGTTTACACATTGACCTTGGAACCCACTGTAAGCCTCTGGGACTGCGGTGAATTCATTTCGTGTGCATATAAGTTGCAGATTCCACATCCACCCGGGGCTCCCTTTTTCGTGCTAATAGGTAGAATTTTCTCTATGTTTGCCCCTTCTCCTGAATATGTTGCCTTTGCAGTGAATATGCTTTCTGCTGTGGCAAGTGCCGGCGCTGTAATGTTTCTGTTCTGGGTCACTGTGTTTTTTGCTCGCCGATTGCTTATAAAAAATGAAAAAGACTGGTCTTGGTCTAAGATAATAGTTATTTTAGGGGCAGGTGCAGTGGGTGCTTTTGCCGGTGCCTTCGCCGACTCATTTTGGTTCTCTGCCGTGGAAGGTGAAGTTTATGCCCTTTCTGCATTCTTCACTATGCTCATTTTGTGGGCTATGATCAGATGGGTCAGGGCAGGTGACTCTCCACACGCCGACAGATGGCTGTTGTTCATCTCCCTGGTTGTGGGCATGGTCATCGGAGTTCACCTCCTCGGATTACTCGTTATACCAACGATTACTCTACTATACTTCCAGAAGAAAGGCAAACTAAACACTTTCAGAGATTTTGTAAAAGCATTTTTAGTTGGCGCTGCACTACTTGGTTTCGTGCAATACATATTCATCCCAGGCATCCCCCGCCTAACTGCTTATTTTGAACTGTTCTTCGTCAACACCCTTGGATTTCCGTTCTATACAGGTTTGTTCGTAGCACTCGTATTTATTGCCGCTGTAATAACAGGTTTAATTTATTGGACACACAAGAAGGGCAGACGCCTGCTTAATATGGGAGCTTTAGCTCTGGCTATGTTAATGCTTGGATATGGTGTCTATGCACTTGTTATGATTAGGTCCTATGCCAACCCACCAATAGATATGAATGACCCCGAGGACCCATTTAGCCTGTTGTCTTACTTGAATCGTGAACAATATGGCGACCGTCCATTATTAAAAGGTCCTTACTTCACCTCACAAATAATTGACTACAAAAAAGGCGAGCCCAGATACAGGAAAAATGAAGAGACTGGACGATATGAAATCATTGGACACAAAATAATTCCTGTTTATGACAGAGAATACTTCTTCCCGCGGATTTGGAGCCAACAAGACCAACATATCCAATTTTACAGGTCCTTCCTCGGACTGGCACCTACCGAAGAACCCACTTTCATAGACAATATGAAGTTCTTCTTCCAATGGCAAATAGGTTGGATGTATATTAGATATTTCCTATGGAATTTTGCAGGGCGTCAGAATGATATTCAAGGCTTTGGCGGTATTAAATATGGCAACTGGCAAAGTGGTATAACACCTTTTGATGAATTGCACCTGGACTCACCACAAAAACTTGATGAATTGCCTGTGTTCCAAAAAACAAATAAAGGACGCAACTACTTCTATATGCTTCCTCTTTTGCTTGGTATTCTCGGACTACTTTTTCAATTTAGCAGAAGAAGTTGGGACGGTTGGATAGTCTTTGTACTATTTTTCATGACAGGTTTGGCTATTGTAATATGGCTAAATCAAACGCCGATACAACCTCGTGAACGAGACTACTCCTATGCAGGTTCATTCCTTGCCTTTGCTATATGGATTGGTCTGGGAGTTGTAGCACTATATGAATTAGCCAAAAGGACCGTCAAGAAAGAGGGCATTCACATTGCCCTGCCCATTGCAATTCTTGCATTCTTCGCAGGACCATTCCTAATGGGCTACAGGGGCTGGGATGACCACTCAAGGGCTCACAGGTTCACCGCCCGTGACTTCGCTATCAACTATCTTGAATCCTGCGATTCAAACGCTATTCTGTTCACAGAAGGCGACAACGACACATACCCACTTTGGTATGCTCAGGAAGTGGAAGGCATCCGAACAGATGTCAGAATTGTTAACCTTAGCCTGCTGGGCGTAGACTGGTATATAGATTTCTTGAGAAGGAAGGTTAATAATGCTGACCCAGTGCCAATAGATGTCCCTCGTAGCAAGTATCTGGGTTCTACAAGAGACTATGTGAGATACACTCCGGATAGAAGATATGACCAGAACAGGGCTTATGACCTTAAAAAAGTATTAGAGTTCATCTATAGTGACCATCCTGCAACACGAGCGTCCACCCAATCTGGCTTCACAATTGACTATCTTCCTGTTAAAAAAGTATTTCTTGATATACCCAAGGAAAAAGTTATAGCAAACAAAGTTGTGGAACTTGAAGACACTGGCTTAGTAGTGAACAGGATGGAATGGACTCTGCCAAATGCACTACTCAAAAACCACTTAATGACTCTCACTATTATAGCCAACAACGACTGGCAACGACCCATTCATTTCGCAGTAACCATCCGTCCTTCTTCCTACGTAGGATTAAAGAACTACCTACAACTGGAAGGACTCACATACCAGCTTGTGCCAATTAAAGCATCTTCTAATATTCCCGGATTTATGGGGCGAGTTCAAACAAACGTGATGTATTCAAATGTTATGAATAAATTCAGATGGGGCAACATGGATAAATACAATATCTATCTTGATGAGAGCCACCGCAGGATGGCTTCCAAC
>JAJRPU010000210.1 GCA_024280615.1 Bacteroidota bacterium
TGGTAATTGAAAGCAATAAATGTTCTTTTAAGTCTCTGCCGTAATACATTGGGAAGTCAATTGATATAATATGTTCCCTAAGCAATTCTGGATTAATGCCTTTATTGAAGAATAGGGTTTTGAAGTGGGAAGCAAGGAAGCGTCTTAGCTTATTGGTTTCAGTGCCCAAAATAGCAGTAATTAGGATTCTGAGTAGTGAACCTCGCTTTTTGAAAGTTGGATTGTTCATAAAAGCCTTTAACTCCCGAAGAAACTCAATAGGTTTTTTGCCTAAGAGTTCTCTAAGGTATGTTTCCCAGAAGTGGACATATCCTGCAAAGAGTTCATCTCCACCCTGCCCATCTAATAGAACAATTGTATTATGCCTGCGTGCTTCTTTAAAAACCAAGTATTGAGCGATTATACTGCCACTGCCGAAAGGCTCCTCCTGTGCCCACACAACATGTTCAAAATGCTGATAGGCACTCTCTTCATCAACTTTCACTTTAACTGCATTGATACCTGTGTCCATTGTCAGTTGGTCAACATATTTCTCCTCATTGTTTTCAAAGTTTGGAAACACTGCTGAGAAACCTTTAAAGTTGCGAAGGTCAACCCGCAGGACTCGGGCAAGGAAAGAGACTATGGTTGATGAGTCCAGTCCTCCTGATAGGCTTGTTCCAATGGGCACGTCGGAACGCAATCGTCTCTTGATGCTTTCGCTTAGCAGTTCCTTGATTGTTTCAACTGTTTGAGAATAGGGAATGTCTATTGTATCTGCTGACAGGTGCCAATATCTCTTTGGCTGGTAGGAAAGGTTGGTGTTTAGGTCTATGGTAAGGAAGTGTGCTGGTGGCAGTTGAACAACTTCCTTGAAGAATGTTTCAGTGTGGTTTGTTGGGCTTTCCACGACAGCGAAATATAGGTATTCCACTATTCGGCGTGTGCTGGCGGTCAGTGGCAGGTCAAGGCTCCTGAAGGCTTTTATTTCAGAAGCGAACACTATCCTGTCATCAAGGATATAGAAATATAGCGGTTTTTCGCCTAACCTGTCCCGGGCAAAGAAGATTTTGTTTTGTTTGGTGTCGTATATAGCAAATGTGAACATTCCGTCAAGATGGTGCAAACAATCGGTGCTCCAATAGTCATAGCAGGCGGGAATCACTTCGGTGTCCGTGCCAGTGGTGAAGACATATCCTTTCCGATGCAAAAACGCCCTTAGTTCAACAAAGTTGTAAATCTCCCCATTATAGACGATAATATATCTGTTGTTATAGATGAAGGGTTGTCTACCTTTTGACGTCGGGTCAAGAATAGCAAGTCTTCTGTGAGCAAGCCCTACCGTTCGGTCGTTGTTCAGATAATATCCCTCGTCATCAACTCCTCGGTGATACAGCGAATTAGCAAGGACTTCTAGCTCATGTCGGCAAACATTTCCTCGCCAGTCAATAATCCCTGCTATACCACACATTAAGTATTAAACGGCTATGCCTTACATACCGCATTTACCTCCACATCCACACTTTCCACCTCCGCATTTGCCTTCTCCACACTTGTGCTTGTGTTCATGCTTCTCAACCTTCCCGTCGCCGTCTTTATCTGCTTTGGCGTGGTGTGGACATTTACAATCAGGCTTGCACTTTCCATCTTTCCCTTTGCACTCGTCGCAAGTGCACTTCTCACTATGTGCTTTCTCCTCTTGGACAGATGCTTTTTCAGAAGAACCGTCTCCGCACTTGCCTCCTTGCCAGTGATAGGCAATTTCTTCAGTGGTGAGCTGCTCATTAAATTGCTCCTTATCCACTGACATTGATAAAAATGCTACTGAACCTGTTAGGAACATTAATCCGCCGAGCCACAAAATTGATTTCTTCATCATCTTATGGTAATTTGATTGTAAAGATACATAAAATAAACTCAAATCAAAAACGCATCTTCTTTATTAGCTATGTTGACCGTCTGCTTGTCATAATTTCTCCACAAAGAAAAAATCTTGTCATCGGCACTTAACATGAGAAAATTTTTTAGACTCATTCTGCTCATTCAACAACACTACACGATGCCATGATATCTACGCAAAAACCATTCTGCCACAAGTAAAAATACTCCTATGGTTGCTATGATAGCAAGAACGGTCCAGTCTATTCCCAGCGGTCTGACTATTTTTCTTTTTTCTACTTGTTCAACAAGATATTCAACCGCCTGCTTCCAGTTGTCAAGAGGTAATACCTTTCCGTCTGCTACCCTCCATTTCTCAACAAACTGATTGTTTAGCTCTGTTGCCATCTGTTCTGGGATAACATTTAATACAGTGAAAGAGCCTATGTCAAAAAAAGTCTTACCTCCGATAACAGTTTTCACTTCATAGGAGTATTTCCCGGGACTCAATCCTTCAACCTTAATTTGATAATTCCACTGGGAAGGTCTCATAAATCCTTCTTTTACAACCTGACGAGCAGAGTCCACAATTCTATATTCAACTGGATATTCTGTTGAGTAACCCTTACCGGGAATTATAACCGATGCATTAATTATAACTGGTTGGAATTTATAGAGAAGATAAGAAGGCATAGAAGTGGTAAGTTTGACTTTGCCCCTGTTAATTAGGAATTGTATTAGAGAATACACAAATTCATCAAAAGGGTTGTGCGAGTTGAGAAACCTATATGTGTGAAGACGCCATTTCCAGAAACCTGTTCCAATGGCATAACATTTAGTGTTTTCTGTGCAGAAGAACAGAGGTTGATTAAGGGCATAGTCTTCTATTGACTGCCACATAAAAACTTTTTCATATTCCGTGGAGATGATGCCTGTTGCTGTAAGTGGCGGTAGAGAAGGTAACACTTCCGCAAATTGTTTAAGAAGCGATATGTCTCCGGGCAAAGAGAAGAAGTCAGTAGCTGGGCTACCCTGCACTTCCCGGATGCCGTGAGCGCGCTGAACCCTTATTCTATCATCAAATCTTCTCACTTGGGTTAGTGCCGAGCCATTGAGAAGCCACAAATATGGCAATTTTGTATTGAGCCACTTTTCAATACGTTCAGGAAACCCGATTATGATAATAGCGTCTGGCAAAGAGTGGGGTATCTCCTCGTAACCTCGGTATAGTTCAACTTCCATTGCCTTAAAGGTCTCAAGGGCTCTTTTGAAAACCCCTATGTCAGGGTGCGTAATGTCTGAAACAATTGCTATTTTTTGCTTTTTATCTATCACGGTTATTGCTACCGGACGCCTCTCCAAAACAGAATCTTCAAGAATAATTTTAAGCAGTGCTGAATAAGTGCCTGCTGGCAATCCCCCAATGGGAACTGTGATTTCCACAAACCCTTGTGGTGAGGTTTCCAATTCCTGTCTATAATACACATCGCCTTCAATAGCAAACTGAAACTTTTGGGCTGAACAATTCTTTGATTCAATCATCACTTTAATGACAAATGGTTGCATGGAAGTAGGTGTCGGAACAATCACTTCTGTTATGCTAATATCACAAGAAGTTACTGAATCTCCAACGGCAAGCAACAAACCTCCTGACAAAGCAGAATAATCAAGAACTCCATAATTGTGATTGCCATCGGTAATGAAAACTATTTCAGATGAATCAATGGTTTTAAATAGAGATGCGATACGTAGAGGACTACCAAGGTCAGTAAATGAATCGGTAAAAGTTACATTTGCTCCTTCTCTAGCCCGGCTACCAAATAGCCACGTTCTCACTCTCAATAGTTGTGTTGCGTTGTCAAGAAATGAATCTATTTTTGATGCTGAAGCTCCCAAAACATGCATTGAATATGAATTATCAACAAACACGTTTACCTGTCCTGGCACTACCTCCTCTCGCCATCCCAGTTCCCGTGGTAGGAATAGAACAAGGGCGATAAAGGAAGCACCAAGCCATCTTAAAACAAAAGTAACTATTCTAATATTGTGAGACAATTGCCATGTCTTCCAGTATAGCAGAAGGGCTGGAACAAGCCCTATCAAAAACGATACTATTACGGCTAACCAAACCTCAGAACTAAACTTCATCAACCGTTATATAAACCGCCACAAACAACTATTGTTTGTCCAGTGATGTAAGAAGACCTGTTGCTTGCAAGGAAAAGCACCACTTCGGCAACCTCCTCAGGCTTGCCAAATCTTCCAAGGGCTATGTTTGAAAGATATTCTTTTTTAACCTGTTCGGGCAAGGAAGCAGTCATATCTGTTTCAATGAATCCCGGTGCAATGGCATTAACCCTAATGTTTCGCTTGCCCACCTCCTTAGCCACTGCCTTGGTCAAGGCAATTAACCCTGCTTTTGAAGCGGCGTAGTTAGCCTGCCCGGGGTTGGAAGTCAATCCAACTATTGAACTCATATTGATGATAGCCCCGGAACGCTGTTTAAGCATAGGTTTCAAAACAAACTTAATCAATCTGAACGCTGCCGTTAGGTTAACATCAATTACCTGTTGCCACTCCTCGTCTTTCATCCTCAAAATCAGATTATCTCTGGCTATCCCGGCATTATTCACAAGGACATCAATCCTGCCGTGTTCCTTAACTATTGTGTTAACGAGTTCTTCCATTGCCTGGGCGTCTGCCACGTCGCCCCGAAAACCCTTAACTCTGCCTACATATTTATCCTCCAATTCCTGTGCTTCACCTCTACTACTTCTGTAAGTGAACCATACTACCGCTCCTTCCTGAGCGAACTTTTCCACAATAGCCCTGCCAATACCACGAGAACCACCGGTAACAAGAACTACTTTATCTTTGAATTCCAAGTTCTGCATTGTCCTTATATTTGTGCTAAATTACACAAAGTGATGAAACGGACACTATTAATTACAATGTTGGTGTTAGGACAGTCTCTTTACGCCCAAGGTGGATGGTTGTTCGGTGTTAGAGGCGGGGTTGGAATCCCTCTCTTACTAAACAGTAACTGGATGAACGATGGGAACTACACTTATGAGCCTGGGCTGACGTGGAACATAGGTGGTATGATTGGATATAACGCCGTTTACTATAACTATGGGGTAACCATAGGCTTTCACTATAGGCAAACCAAACACGCGTTGCGATATACTAGTGTGGCGGGAACTCAAGACCCTGAGATATTGCGGATTTCCTCAATTGAAATTCCTTTGTTGATGAGATTCAGACCCACTGGCGACGCCCGCACAAGAATGTTTACTTACGGCGGCTGGTATTTTGAAATAGGTGTGCAAGCTGCTTCATACAACGCAGTGCAATACA
>JAJRPU010000211.1 GCA_024280615.1 Bacteroidota bacterium
GATTCCTCCCTTCTTTCTCAAATAATCATTGTGGCGTAAGAGTGCAAGAGGCGTTAGGGTCCCCTTGTTGGTACTGGCTTTCCAATTTTTTACAATTCTCGGTAGCCTGTTTTTTAGTTGCTTTCAGAATTTCGGCTTTTAGTAGTAGTTCCAGGGTAGCTGCATTCACAGTATCAGTTTTTCCTACGGCTAGAAAGACTAATGATGCCTAAAACTGCAAGTGCAACTATCCCTTTCTTCATTGCTACATGATTATTTTATAATCCAAAGCCCCTGAAAATAAAAATATTTGCTCAAACAAGCAGAGCTAGGGCAACAACTCCAGCGATCAAGCCAAGCACTAGCCACAACAAACAACCTAAGGAAGAAAGGATAACTCCAATAATTGCCAATGCATTACCGCCTTCTTTGTTAAGGGCAATTATACCAAGAATTAATCCGGCGATAAAAGCTAAGAGACTTAAAAAACCGATAAAGGGAACCACATAACTCATAAATAAAAGAAGAAAACCACCAGTTCCAAAGATGAAAGATAATAAAGACAGTGTTTGGTCCCTTGCTGGCGAAGGAAGTAAAGCATTTTTTAAAAGATTTTTAAGTGCCTTTTTATACTCTTTTTGAAGTTTCTTTCTGTGTTGTTTCTCTACGAATGTAGGAGAAGAACTTGCGGTTTCCTTAGTTTTGTAGGAATTCTCAAATGCATCTTTTGCATATAGGTTGTTTTCGGCAGAAATTTGAGTCTGTTTAGTACTTGTTTTGGGCAAGTAGGCAATTCCATCCTTTTGCATTGTCCACCATTGGGAGACAGTGGATTTTGTTTCCAAGGAGGGCAGTGTAGAAATGGTTTTCTCGTGGCTGTTTTCATGTTTAACTGTGTGAGGTTTGGTTTGTTTCCACCCCACATGGACAAACAACCCCTTCTGATAACGACGGGATTTAACAGTTAATTGCGGGGCAACCCCACATGAGCCTAAAAACAGAATCCCTATGCCCAGTGCAATCACTCTTTTCATCATCGTAGATAGATTTAATGACACTAAGATAAAAAGTTCTTTTTAATTAAAATGGATTGCATTATATGAGTAGTATATAGCTCATTTGTAGAAGATTATACGCCGATTGGATACATTCCAGATTAGATAATCATATTCCATTAATTAGAGTTTTCCAGCATTTTATTACGTTTCCAAGACCAAATAAAACATAAGAATTAAAATTAAACAAGTCAAGAGGATGGGCAACACATTTTGTAAATTTTAGAATAAGCACAACTAAGGTTATGAGATGACAACTGGAATGGGGCTTGTGGCTATGAAAATATTACCTGTTTTATCCATAAACAATTTGATGGCATTCATGGGAACCTGCTTCTCTTTTAATTGTTTGAGTAATTGAACTACTTCTGGGTCATCCTGCGATGGCTTAAACATTTTTGCGAGGGGATGGGCAGTTACAAACAAAATAGCGAATTTGTCTGGGTTTTCAAGCATTATCTTAAATTGCCTGTGAGCCCGTGTTGTTATAGTGTCTGGGTATCTGGCACTGCCATCTTCAGAAAAATAATAGACTGCACTTTTGAGTTCAACAATGCGTTCCTTACCTGTGGAATCTTTCACGAGAAAGTCGTATATAGTGTTTCCAATGGCAGGATTTGTCTTGACCAAAGTCCATTCTTCCCAACCGGGCATATTCCCAGATTCAAAAAGGATTTTTGCTATTCTTTCCTGAGTCAATGTGTCTATGACGGAAAACAGGTTTCCTGCTTGGGAACCGATAATTCTGACTTTTGTTTTGGGAGCTTTGATAGGCATGCATAGAAGATTTATTCCCGGTTGCAGGATGTCAAGCAATTTGCCAGTGTTGGTCAGATGGGCTTTCACTGGATTGCCATCTATTTCTACCGTTGCGGAGACCCGACTGTCCCGACGGATGAATTTAGCGATAACTGGGTTATTGATTTTGTAAACTTGAATGCTTGAAGAGTCCATTGGCAAAGAATTTATGCATAGCCATTGCCCACGTGAGAAGAATTATGTATCCAATAATTCCATGTTGGGTTCCAAGGGGAACGTCAATAAGCATGCGTATCAAATAGGCGAGATGGACAGAGGCAGTGAACACGTTCCAAGTGGAGTTCATAAATAGGAATATTCCTAATGTAAAGAGAGCTAGTCCTATTAATCCCGCACGAACAACCATCCATAAAAATTCATTATGGGGCACAATTAGATGTTCTCTGGAAAATCCAAATTTTTCCACGAGGAACCTGTTAACTTTTTGCTTTGCATTATGATGCCCGCTTCCCAAAAGATAGTGTCCTTCCAACGCATTTAGTCCCGCTATCCACGAGGCAATCCGCCGGGAATCAGAAAAATCAACTACATTGCGATTATTCATTATTTGCCCTACGTCGTAAAAGGCATAGCGGATTCTCATCTGAAAAGTCGGTATTGTGTAATACATTGCCAGTCCACTGAACCATATCGCTATTAATATCCATGCCTTAGTGAAAAAACCTTTATTCTTAAGGAGTTGCCACAGGAAAAAAGCAGTTGTAAGCCATATGCCCACTATTCCTATTCTACTACCTATGGCATGGACATACACAACACCCAAGAGCCCTATTAAAGCATCAAGCAAGTTTTGTCGTCGGTAGCCTGTCCATAGTAGCCAAACTGAGGGAAGTCCGATAAGAAGGGACCAAGTCCCGTGATGAATGGGGGTTTGCAATACATTGCCTTGACGATAGAACTCAATGACTTGTGAGGGCAAATTAGTAATAGCCAGAAAAATGCCATAGATTATCATTCCCAGAATGATAATTCGCCACAAGCGGGGTTCCCTGAGATAAGGGCTCATAAGAAGCCAAGGCGTTATCGCTAGAATTAATGAAGAGGAAGACAATGTGCTTAGGTCAAGCCTGTAGGCAACTAAATAAGCAATGAACATTAGCACTGTGCCTATGAATGGAGTAGTGAGTCTTTTGTATGCCGTAGGAGAGATAAACAGTGCTACCACAGAACCCAAAACAGTGATTAGAGCGGAAAGAGTATGCCAATTTAGAACAAGAAAAACAATCAACGACGGGAAAAGAATGAACGCAATTAAGAGTTTTGCATCATATTCCTTGACTTTTGAACCAGTTCCCACAATCGCCATTTCAATTCATCTATCCCTTCACCTGTAACGCTTGAAATGAACAAGATATTTTTTTTATCCTTTAACTTTTGTGTTATTTCCCGTCGTTCTTCGGGAGAAAGGATGTCTGCTTTACTTATGGCTATTAGGTAAGGTCTTTCAAGTAACGAAGGGTCATATTGCTTTAATTCGTTTCTGAGGGTTTTCCACTGATATTCAATGTCGCCGAGGTCAGGAGCAAGCAGGAACAGTAAGGAACCAGAACGTTCTATGTGCCTTAAAAACTTGTGTCCCAATCCTTTGCCTTTATGAGCACCTTCTATTATGCCCGGGATGTCTGTGATTATGAACGATTTAGCGTGGTCAAGCCTTACAACGCCCGGATGCGGTTCTAACGTAGTAAATGGATAATCCGCCACTTTGGGCTTAGCTGCTGAAATCCTTGAAATAAGAGTTGATTTGCCAGCATTAGGGAATCCAACTATTCCCACATCCGCCATTGTCTTTAACTCAAATATGAACCATTTGCCGATGCCCGGCTCACCTGGTTCTGCTACCCGCGGGGCTTGGTTAGTGGGGCTTCTGAATTCATAATTGCCTCTACCACCTTTCCCTCCTCTCAACAAAATGACTTCTTGTCCATCTTCCAATATCTCTGCAACCACTTCGCCTGTTTCGGCATCCTTAATCACTGTCCCTGGAGGAACCTTTATTATTACGTCCTTTCCTGCTGCACCTGTCCTGTTGTTCACACCACCTTTTTGACCGGGTTCTGCCTTGAAATGCTTGTTATATTTCAAATGAATGAGACTGTTTAGACCTGCATAGCCTTTCACTATCACATTGCCACCTCTGCCGCCTGAACCACCGTCAGGTCCACCTTTGGGCTTAAACTTTTCTCGTCTGAAATGGACCAATCCGTCGCCGCCCTTTCCAGACTCACACCAAACTTTTGCGTAATCAACAAAATAACTCATATCCATCCCAGAGAACCTAAATTGAAGACAATGTGTTCCAGTTATTAAGAAGTTGCATTTATGTCGGTTGGACAACCCAAACGGGCTTTTTTGTTGGACGCTATGAGCCTACTGTTCCGTGGATATTATGCCTTTATTAGAAATCCACTGCGGACGAAGAAAGGGCTTGACACTTCTGCTATATATGGATTTGTGAATATTCTGGTTGAACTAATTCGCAGGGAAAATCCAGATTTGATAATTGCTGTGTTTGAAAGCGAAGAACCAACATTCAGACATGAAATGAGTAAAGACTACAAAGCCACACGTCCCGAAGCCCCAGAAGCAATCAAAGTGGCTATTCCCTACGTTTTGCAGATTCTTAAAGCAATGAATATTCCAATTGTTCAAGTGGAGGGCTATGAAGCAGACGACGTAATCGCTACGCTGGCTAAAAAATTATCCGAACAGGGCTATTTAGTGTATGTTGTTACTTCCGACAAGGATTTAGCCCAGATTGTTAGTGATAAAGTTCAGCTCTATAGACCATCCACCCGTGGGGGATATGAAGTTTGGGACAGACAGAAAGTAAAGGAAGAATGGGGTGTTGAACCATCCTTAATTGCTGACGTGCTTGCCCTGATGGGAGACAAAGTGGATAACATCCCGGGGGTTCCGGGAATAGGTAAAAAAACTGCTGTTCAGTTGGTGTCCCAGTATGGAACCGTTAAAGACATTTATGAAAATCTGGAGAGGATTCCTGAAAAATGGAGGAAAAAACTTGAAGGACATAAGGAACAGGCACTCCTTTCAAAGAAACTTATTCTGCTAAATGATAATGTTGATATAGAGTCAATACCATTATCGTGGGGACCTATTCACAAGGATGAAATAGCACGTTTGTTTGACGAACTGGAGTTCCGTCGCCTTAAAGACCGATTGATAGGGGAATCCGTTACACCTTCCCTGTTTAGTAAACTTCAAGAATCATCCGAACAGTCCACAGAAAAAAAAAGTGATACTACGTCTTCATCTTTTAAATCAGGAACACTTTTTGACCCTTCTCTTTTCACTGCAAAAAGAACAATAAGGACCGAAAATGTTGAATACTTTCTGGTTAAGGACGCAAGTCATCTTCAAGAAGTGGTCAATGAAATAATGAACTATCCTGTTTTTGCTGTAGACACCGAGACTTCTGCTATTAATCCGCATGAGGCAAGGCTTCTGGGCATTTCGCTGTGTGCCCGTAAAGGCAGGGCTTGGTATGTGGCTTATCCTGATAATTCAAAGGACAGGGAAGAATTCAATAGGATTTTGGAACCATTATTGCAAAGTGATAAAGAAAAAGTGGGTCAGAACATAAAATATGACCTTGTTGTGTTGCATAGGCACGGCTTGCCAGTCAAAGGTCCCTTCTTTGACACAATGATAGCACACTGGCTTATTGACCCTGAGGGAAAGCACAATATGGATGCCTTAGCACGACACTACCTTAATTATGACCCTATTTCTATTACTGCATTAATAGGACGAAAAGGAGC
>JAJRPU010000212.1 GCA_024280615.1 Bacteroidota bacterium
CCACATTGGCGAAAGAGGTTGAACAAGCACGGATTCAGGGCTCGTATGAAAACCAGAGGTGGTAGGCAAGTGCTGTCCAGAAGACGCAAGAAAGGAAGGAAGAAATTAACAGTTAGCGACGAAAAGCATCTTGTGAGACTTAAAGGGCTAAGGCTATAACAACACAACGAAACACTTTTAGGAAATACGAACGGCTAACTAAAAGGAAGCTAATATCTCAGTTATTTAAAGAGGGAAAAGTGTATCGTGCTGGAAACATACGGGCTATATGGTGGAAAACACAATTGCCAGTAAAGAATTCGCCGGTCCAAGTTCTTATTTCGGTGCCCAGAAAACAATGGAAAAGAAGTGTTGACAGAAACTTCATTAAAAGGCTAATTAGAGAAGCATACAGGACAAACAAACACAATCTTTACGAAACCCTTGAGCAACAAGGCAAGCAACTTGCCCTCGCCCTCATATTCAGAGGCAAACACAAACCAACGCTACAAGACATTGAGCAAGACATAAAGCAAGTCCTTACACATATAGAACAAGACATGACAAAACCAAATAGAGATGATGAGAAGAAGAGGAACGGGAAGACGACAACATAACAGAGGAAATAGGCAACACAGACAAAGCAGGGACAGAAGACGAATGACCAATCAAAGAACAAATAACAGACAACAAAAGAAGAAGACTTACCGCTTCATCATAAAACAAGGCTTTAGAGGTGTCAAGCGTCGCTTGATTGTGGAAATAGGAATGGACAAAAAGAAGAACCTGCTGGTAACAATCTGGGACAGCCGAAACAACAAGCCTTCCATCAGGCTCTACGAACATGAAATGAACGAACTGGTTGAACTGTATCAAAACCTTATCACAAAAGTTAAAGAAGAACTTTTACCAGACTACGACTTTGACGAATACAAGCAATCGGTAAGTGAAGAGCAATTTGATCCTGACTTGCTCAACGTATCTGATGATTCGGAAATGAATCATACTACCCAAGAGAGTGAAAACGTCATAATAGAGGGGGCAGAGCAACAAGGGGAGAATCCTGAAACTCAGAAAGGAAATAACACGTAATCACTAACCGAGTTCTGGGACCCATTTGGGGCTCGAGTACTAATCTTTGAGAAAAGGCTAAAGAATCTTAACTTCGTTATTACTAATAGAGAGGTGTAGGCTTTTTAGAAAAAAAAGTACAAAATGTTTATTCCTATTACCATTTTGGAAGGTAAGACACAAAAGCAAAAAGAATTTATACCTTTACTCTATCTTGACTTACCTGTTGAACTAATTTCAAAAGATGGGACGTATTATTTGCTTTGGATCAGAGATGATGAAAAAGGCGAATGGTGGTTTATTACAAAACTTAACAATCCTGCTGACGCACTTGCATATGTGGAAGGTAAAATCTCCGCGCTAGATATGTTAAAAAACAGAGGAACTACCAAGATTGTGTTTAGATCCGACTCTGATTATCTAACAATAAAATGGAATGAGGGGATGGGGCTTGAAGACGCTCAACAAAAACTCAATATCATTCTACCCACTTGTGATTCTTATCTTGAGCTATGGGACGTTGAGAAAAGTAAAATACTGTCAATTCTTCAATCCAATATCAGGCATTTTGCAAGAGAAAGGTTTACTGATAATACATATAAACACATAATTAATCCCGAAGTATATTTGCTAATAACATATAAACCCAACATAACCATCTCTTTTAGTGTTGGGAAAAGTAGTGAGAAAAAGCCTACTTCCTTTATAAGGCAACCTTCTTGCTCCCATAAACTTTACTTAAGAAAGCCACTTACAGATAAAGCAAACAAAGTATCACAAGATTCAGAACATGAAAGAACAACAATATCTGCGTGAACTGATTAAAAACATAAGCAACACAGATATAGTTTTAGAAGAAGTTACTTCACAAGTTGATTTGGGCAACATATCATTAGAAAACATTGCACAATGGCAACCCAATGTAAGCCTTGATATTTCTACTCTTGATGAACTTGATACTAAATCTAACACTATGATAATAAATGTCATATATACCCTTTCTGAAAGGATAACCACAAATACAACGACTGCTAATAACGATAACCATTACATATGCAATTCGAAAATCCGCTATAGGCTTCTATTTATTGTTAACGTAACAGACTCTTTGAAAAATGCACTTCAGAATGTTGAGACCAGAAACAAACTCGTAAAAAACTTAGCTAGAACAACGGGTGTTTTAATGGTATTTCCATATTTAAGACACATGCCGGACATTTTACATAAAGAGATGAGGCTTCCTATACCTCCACTACCTCCCTTCTTAATAGAGAAAGTTACTGATAAATAAGCATGAGTGGTGTCTCAGAGGTATCACTACTTAGAACTTATAGACCATATAGAGGATGAAGAGGTAAAAAGGATAATTTCTGCCCTAAAGAATGAATGTCCTGATGATATTATTCCAAAAGAACAGAAGATAGAACTATGTGCATCTGGAATTAAAATTTTCAGGTTTATTAGACCCAAGTTTAGGACTAAGGATACATACCCTTATTTCATGAATTATTCGCTCTTTAAAAAGAGGGTCAAGACAGTTACTAACAACGAAAAAGAGTATTGTGCCTGCATAATGTGTGGACTTCCTGTTTTCCAATCCCTTGATTCATTGCTAAACACTCTTAAAAAGAAGTTCAGAAATCAAGAAGCATTTGTTGTCATAGCAACTATAAACCGTCAAGACGGTTTTTTATACAAGACTGGAGCAATTGGACACTACACCTTGTTCCCATTTTCTCCCTTTGACCATGATAAATTTTTCACAAGGATAGGAACTTGGGAGAGAAGCAAGTATAAAGAAATTTATGACATTTGACAAACATTTTTTACCTTTGTAGGAAAAGACACAAAACCTCAGAAATATGAAAAAGAGCCTTATGATTCTTGGAATTTTAGTTTCCGTATTTAGTGTGCTAACTTCCTGCAAGCGAACTTTTGTTTGCTCATGCAGGCTAATGGACCAGAATGGACAAATGCTGGAGTACAGAGAATTCCTGATTAAGGAAAAAAAGAAAAAGGCGGAACAATCGTGCTTGGGTATTAGTGGAGTTCAAGATGAAGCGGGTAATGTCTGGGGTTGTGAATTGAAATAATTCTCTTCTCATTACCGATGAGAGTTTTTCTGTTTGTTCCTTGTTTTATTAATCATTTGTATCCATCGGTTGGGTTAGCCACGTGGCGTGTTCTGGAGCGTGCTGGTAACCTTGTTGTATATAAGCCACATGGTTGTTGTGGGCAACCTGCATATAATGCTGGCTGGGAGGAACCCGCATTAATAACTGCTCGGAACACGAAGGCTATTCTGAGTGATGTGGAGCACGATGTGGTTGTAGTGCCGTCGGCGTCCTGCACGGCATTTATGAAAAGGCACTGGAGGCACAAAACGCCCATTTACGAACTGTCTCAGTTTCTCGTTGATGTGCTTGAGTGGGTTCCAGAAAATGCTCATTTCCCTGCCACGGTTACATATCACGACAGTTGTTCTGCATTACGTGACCTTAACATTTCATATCAACCAAGGCAATTGCTAAAGGCTATCAAGGGGCTTGAAATTGTTGAGATGAACCACAGGGACAGGTGTTGTGGGTTCGGCGGAACATTCTCTGTCAAGTTTATTGACGTGTCCATAGCAATGGGACAGTTCAAACTGAAAGAGGCATTAAGGACCAAAGCCCAATACGTTGTTTCCACTGACCAAAGTTGCTTTATGCATCTTGAATCCCTGTCCAAATCCCTGAACTATTCTTTGAGGTTCCTACACATTGCCGAAATTCTGGCTCTGTCCCTTAATCTTCTCAAAGATGAAGATTTGGCTGAGTTTCAGTGGCGGGAAGGATAGTATCTTGACGCTGGACGCCTTGAACTCTCAAGGGTTGCCCGTAGAAGGGGCTCTCGTTACTATTTCTTTGCCCTATCGTAGGATAACTATGCACGGAATCCAAGAAGAATTGCTTTTGAGACAAACGCAAGCCCTTGGATTGAAATCTCATTTTCATTACATACCAGAAGGAGCCTCTAATGAGGAATATGTCCAATCTTACAGGGATGCTGTGCAACAATTGATTGCCGAGGAAGGCTTAACTCACTTGGCTTTCGGGGACATATTCCTTGAGGACTTACGCCAGTTCAGGGAACAAATGCTTTCTGACCTTCCTGTTTCCTTGCTGTTTCCCTTATGGGGTCTGGACACTCGCCAACTAGCTGAATTATTTATAAACAAAGGGTTTAGAGCATACGTAGTAGCAGTGATGGAACCGCCTTTGGACAAAACCTATGTAGGCAAGCCTTTCAACAAAGATTTCTTAAATCAACTTCCAGATGGGGTTGACCCATGTGGGGAACGAGGAGAATTTCACAGTTTCGTGTATGACGGCATTCTTTTCAATAAACCTGTAAGCATTAGACTAACCGATACCATTAAAACTGTGGAATATCCCACTTCAAAGGTTCACATGGTTGAGGTTTTGCCTTCAGGCTGAAGTTTGTAACTTCATAATTGCAAACTCAAGGTACATGGAAGATAAGAAAAAAGAGTTACAGAAACATTACAGAGAAATTTTAAGACTTATAGGAGAGGACCCAAACAGAGAAGGTTTATTGGACACGCCCAAGCGTGTTGCCGAATCAATGCTTTCCCTAACACGAGGTTATCACATGGACCCGTATAAAGTGTTGCGAAGTGCGTTGTTTGAGGAGCCACATAGCGAAATGGTAGTTGTTAAAAACATTGAGTTATATTCCCTGTGTGAGCATCACATTCTTCCATTTTTTGGTAAAGCTCACGTGGCTTATATCCCTAACAAGTATATCGTTGGACTAAGCAAGATTGCCCGGGTCGTGGACATTTTCGCCCGACGCCTACAAGTTCAAGAACGGCTCACTACACAAATCAGGGATTGTATCCAAGAGGTTTTGCAACCGCAAGGCGTGGCTGTTCTAATAGAAGCCCAACATTTGTGTATGATGATGAGGGGAGTGGAAAAACAAAATTCAATAGCGATAACGTCTTCATTTACGGGAGTGTTTAAGGACCTTGCTACAAGGGCTGAGTTTATGAGCATTGTTCGTTCATGAGTGAAGCTGTTTTAATCTTTGCAATTGTTTCACTGTTTGCATTGGCTATCTTTCTGGGATTTCTTCTATATGGCGTGTATGCCGTTCCAAGTGGATTCACACACATAGAACACGAGCCTGCCGATATTTCTGTTATTACTGCCGTCAGAAACGATAAACGAATATACAGGCTTAATGAAGCAATGAAACAAATTAGGAAAATTCAGAGTTTTGAGTGGGTCGTTGTGGATGATGGTTCCGAAGTTCCCGTATGTCCTTCCGAAACCGATGTGTTTGTTAGAATTCACTATAGACGTGCTGGACGACGCAAGAAACAAGCCCTTAAGAGTGGAATACGTATTTCTAAAGGCACCATCCTTGCTTTTACTGATGCAGACTGTGTGCCTGCAAAAAACTGGTTAAGCATAATAGCAAGACCCATACTGCTGGGAAAGGCTGATTTAGTCTATGGACATTCCATTATGAAAGGAAACACGTTCAGTTCAAAAGTTGCCATCTTTGACCACTGGATAAATTCTATGTTAACTTTTGGCTTGGCTGGACACAACTTTCATTATAACGCCACTGGTCGCTCTTTGGCTATTAAACGTGAGGTTTTCTTCAAAACGGGAGAGTTTACGAACCACGAAGAAATCCCATCGGGAGATGACGACCTGCTCTTGAATGAAGCCTCACAAATGGGCTTTTTCCCAATGGCAATTCTTAACAAACAAAGCATGGTAGAAACAGATGCACCTAATAACATATGGGCACTGACCAAACAGAGAACAAGACACACAACAACTTCTTTTAGATATCCCCTCAGCATTAAGATTATTTTACTGCTGTTCTGGACATTGTTTTTTACAAGTCTTTCCACCCCTCTTATCATGCTTACTTTTAATTGGCAGTGGGCATTAACCTTATTAGGTCTTAGATGGATTTTAATAACAATCTCAATGTATTTATCAAGCAAGAGGTTGATATATAAACCAAATTTATTGCTA
>JAJRPU010000213.1 GCA_024280615.1 Bacteroidota bacterium
AGGTATGTAAAGACGGAGAACCTTTATAAGATGTTGGATGAGTTGGTATCTCTTCTGGGTAGGGAGAGGCTGAAGCGTTATCTAAGCCAGGCATCAGACAAGGGTTACTCGTGGCAATGGGCTATAAAGAAGTGCACAGAGGAGATTAAGGGTATGGGGAAAGTAGAGTTGAACATGTAGAACATTAGTAAACTTTCTGGTTTTTGTTTTGTCAATTTGGAATATGTATCTAAGAATATTGCACACTCTGATGTGGTGAACTCTACACCTCGTCTATGGTTTCCTTATATATGGGGTGCGTAAGTCAAGTCAAAGTGTACTCTGTGTCCACCGTGCCTAAATCTGTGCAACACTGTGGTTTCAAAAAAACTCGGTGTCCACTGTGGTTAAATTAGACACTACTTAAAAACTAACACCGCCTCCGATTGAGACAAAAATCCATTGCCACAATCCGGGCATAGATGCCTCAAAGATGCCTCTTACTCCCTGGTGAGTAGAGGAGTTGAATGCAAGATATTCCCCTGAAATGGTTAGGCGACTATTAAATCCATGCATGTAGCCAATTCTCAGATGTCCAAAGGTTGTTTTATTGAACCATAAAATGGGCTTTAGGCTTGCAAAAACTGAAGGAAAAGAGTTTACTTTTGCACTGTAAGTAATTACAGACATTATATCAACGTCATCAGGAGCACCGATTTGGGATTTGTTATTTAGCAAAATTTGGTTAAGTTGTTCTGTGTGTAATATGATTCTTGAAAATGGAAAGTTCCATAGACCTCCAATGGAAAGTTCTATTTCCCAACGCTTACCCATCGGGGCGGAAGCATTAACCTCTATTCCAAGGCTTGCAACAAAGAAATTAAATGCCTCAATGGGGTTTTCTTTACTTCCGAAGGGAGCGCCTCTAATGCCCACTATCGTTACCGCTGGGATAGAGATATTAAACCGTTCTGTGCCAAAGGGATAGCCAAATAAGAAAAATCCAGAGACAGGAAAACTAATGCCCTGTCCATAAAGGGGATACATCCCCTGAAGCAGCTCAAGCGTTGCACCCTGCCCAAATCCAAACCTTACAGTAGAAAATAAAAACAATAAGACAATTACGTTAAGAAGCTTATGCTTTATCCTCATTGCCAGAAGAATCTTGTCCTCTAACGTGGTTTAGAACTTTCAGTGCGGAAGCCAATTCGGATAACTCAACCGGAATAACCAGTTTGGTTGATTGCCCGTCCGCTATTTTCTTTAGAGAATCCAAATATCTTAGAAGAATTACTTCTTTAGTTGGTTCAGTGGCTTTAATGTGTGAAAGAACTATCCTATAGGCTTCAGCCTGACCCTCTGCTTCCCTCACAAGCCTGTATTTTTCCGCATCTGCTATTAACTGCATAGATTTTGCTTTACCTTCCGCTTTCAGGATTTCCGACTGCCTGATGCCCTCAGCCTTCTGAATCTCTGCTTGTTTGAATCCTTCCGCTTCCAAAATCATGGCTCGCTTCTCTCGCTCCGCCTTCATTTGCTTATGCATTGCTTCCATTACGTCCGTGGGAGGGTCAATGCGTTTCAACTCAACCCGGGTTATTTTAACGCCCCATGCGTCAGTGGCTTCGTCAAGAACAGACCTTAGTTTTTCATTGATGACTTCACGACTGGTAAGGGTTTCGTCAAGACTAAGTTCACCGATGATATTACGTAGGTTAGTTTGAGCGAGAGCCACAGCAGCCTGAACAAAATTCTGAACTTTATAAACCACTGATTCAGGTTCTATAACACGATAATAAATTATTCCGTCAACAGTAACAACTACGTTATCTTTTGTAATCACTTCTTGGGGCGGGACGTCAACAACCCTTTCCCTCATGTCAACCTTAATCACCCTGTCAATAAAGGGTATGATTATGTGAATTCCAGAAGAAAGTTTCTTCCTGAATTTGCCGAGACGTTCTACTAAACCAACCTGATGCGGTCTTATCATTACAACCGCCTTGAACAGGAAAACCAAAGCCAACAGTGCCAAAACAATTAGTGTTATGTTGCTTATCATATCTTCTTGATTTTTAAGTGAACACCTTCAATTTCAACCACTTTAACCCTGTCGCCGGGTTTCAATAGCGAGTCATTGTATGCCATCCATTCTTCACCATCAACCACCACAACCACTTTGCCATTAAGAATTTTCTTAACAAAGCCTGTTTTGCCAACAAGTGTTTCGGGAGTAAAATCAATTCCTTCGTCTGGTTTAATTAGCTTACGTAAGACATATATGGTTGCCAAGCCGATGGCAGTAGCCACCGGAACCTGTATCCACGGAGACACGCCAAAGTAGGTCATCAGGGCAGCAGATAAAAAACCCATCCCGATGCCTATGAAACCAAAATGCAACGGAATAAATATCTCAAGAATCATAGAAACAAAGCCAGCAATAGTTAATATATGAACCCAGTCCATATCCGTTTAATTAGGCATCTTCTTTTTAATTAACAAAGAAACTAAAGAGTTAGTTCTGTAAAATTATCCTAACACGGTCCTCACGGTGGATAAGCAAAGCAGATGCCACATTTCCCTGATTGATAGCAATTTCAATCATGTTTTCACTGTTGACGAGAGC
>JAJRPU010000214.1 GCA_024280615.1 Bacteroidota bacterium
CCCTATCTATCAGGAACAAGCCACCGTTAATCTCGTCTTTTATTACCCAGACCCTTGCCTTATTGCTAAGCCTTATCAGTACGTCTCCGGGGACCAAGGGTGCCGATTGCCTATACCAAGGGTCGGAAGTCCTCACATGCTGGTCAGCAGTTATCTGACCGTTTCCATTCGTGGATATTTTATAGACCATCCCTTCAAGGGTGTGAGCAGATGCCATTCGTTCATATTGCCAATATGCTGGAATTTTAACTGTATAGACAGGCGGTGATGATAGAGAGGTGCTCACTTCTTGAACGAGTGGTTCGCCGGTGGTCAGGTCATAGGCATAGGACTTTTGGTAGCCGTGTTGCGTTCTGTCCCAAATTTCTGTCTTATCAAGGAAATAGTGAACATAAATGCGCTTTGTAGCCGTTATCGTCCTCCCCTTAAATTCATTCATATTAAACCCTGCAAGACCAAAAGGAACAACCATAGGAGTAGGAGGGACAGGCCACAAAATGACACCTCCCATGTTTATTTGAACATTAACAGACATGTTGGTTCGGTTGTATTTCGCTATATGGAACAGAAAGTCCATATCTACGCCTGAATACAGGGTGTCTAAGTATCCATCTGGCTTGACGAAAAGTGTTCCGTCGCTACCTGGTCTGTAGTGGTAAATCTCTCGTCTGATGACTCTTCCACTGCCATCGTAAATAACTTTACGTTTCAGTTTTCCATGCATATTGTGAACCACTGCCACGTGTCCTTGGCTGGCTGCTATATAGGTCATCTTGTATTTGTATGGGCTTAATGCTCCTCCAACGGGTATGTCTATTTGCACATACGTTGGATTCATGCTTATAGTCCCTGCATTTATCGGAGAATAAGCCTCATAGACAGGGAAATCTTTATAAGTGTAATACTCATATCTGGTTTTGCCTGTGGAAAGGACTCCTTGAGGCGTTACGTGTTCCACCTCCACCCATTGGTAGCCTATGGAGGCACCTGGAAGAGCAGAACGCATGACAGGTCCCAATTGGAAATATACTGGGTCTGAGACGAATCCTGCCCAAGCCATAAAGGACGACACAGGATTGTTCTTATTGGATTTATAGAAAGCAGGCAAAGCAAATGGGTTTTCCTCATGGTTATAAGCCGGTTCAAAACTTGCCACTCCAGGACCATACCTGTATCGTAGCACATGACTAACGGTATCTCCTTCAAAAACGCTATAATACTTTATTTTTCTAACTCTTGCACTGCCTCCCAGACGCTCTCCTATGTTACCAAGTCTGACTACAGCATCAGGACTGCCAGAAAGCATTTGTGACCCTACGCCATTCGTCCTCAACATAAGCATCACTCCCCGGGCTCCACCAACCAACTGGGCAATCATACTCTCCAAAGTGGTAAATAAACCTGTCAGGGAGGGCGTGGAACCGTCTGGAGATATAAGGGAATTAAGCAGGTCTGCTAAGCCTGGATATGCCTGGTCTGTGGCATTATTAATAACATAATTAATTGCTGCAAGCTGTATGGGGTTAGTGCTTTTAGATAGCAAAGCTTCAACTGGGTTCGTAAGACGGATTTTAATTCTGTTATTGTTGCTTGAGTCAATCGTATGGGAAACATATTTCCCGAAGACTTCAATGAAGGAAAAATTCTTTTTCCGAGGTGGGTCATTTAAGAGATTTACTGGGATACGTACATAAACTAAATTGTTATCTTTTTTTATCTGCTCAAACAGTTGTTGTTCAACCTCTACGGTTACAGGCTGTCCAATGTCCACTGTCAAGATGGCTTGGTCCTTGTTCTTTTCATATTTGATGATACGATACATCCTATAGGCACGCTTGTTCTGGACATATAGGTATCTGTCTGACTCATATTCTATTTCCATGATTAGTCCGTATGGGTCGGTGATTCGTTTTAGCTTCCAGATTGATACATATTTGTTTCGTTTTGATGTGTCTTGAGTGGCGTAACGGCTTCGCCATGTCAGTCCTTGTGTATAGACACCCCACCTGTCAACAAAGTCATAATCACCATTTTTATATCTTTCTCCCTCATACCAGTAGTCAAAAGAATACTCCTTAACTCCTGTTTGAAAACCACCATATATGTCATAGTCAACTATCTTAACTTTTCGCAGGGTAAGTCGCCCTTTGCCTGAAGCATTGCTATTGGGGGTATTTCGTGCTAATGCATAATCATAGATAAAATGCACTTCGCGATATTTGAACCATTGTCCGCCTTCGTCTCGCCTGTAGAAAACTATTTTATCAAGCTTTTTCAGTTTCATTGAAGAATTTACGGAACCATCTTCGTTTACGCCAAGGGCGTCATCCCTGTCGTCAAGAACAAATTCAACCCTCGTATAGGGAGTTTCTATCTCCTTTAGATAAGCCACTTGCTTATATCCGAAGGTGTAGGAACCTGTTCCGTCGTTACTGCGGAAGTACTCGCCAGGTGAATAGTTTGCCTTTCTTGTGCCTACCGGGTCTCGCCATGTATAGGGAATTGTGTCCGTGTAAGAGAGCTTAGCCCACCAGCCTAAGTCAGCAGTGTCGGGACCATTGCCGTTCCTGTCTGAATAATAGGGACCTAGGATTTTGGTTGGCAGGTAGGCATATGCATAAGCAGGATGTTTCTGATATGTGAAAAAGTGGTCCTTCCCTTGATTGTTATCAGGACCTGCATCTTGATTTTGATATGTTATAACACGTGGTTCCCCATTCCTATCGTTGTGTTCTATGCGAAATGTTACTTGCTTGGTCCATTGATATAGTGGCTTATCAAAAATGAATCGGCGTCCTTCTGGGCTGATGATGTCAAACCTACCAATGTGGTGGGGCTTTGCCTGTTGTGGAAACACTGTTCCGAAGAAACCTTCACATTGCTCAACGGTGTATGCCTGAATGCTATATGGTTGGGCAAGTTCGTGGGTGTAATATGGGGGTAAAGAACCTGGATGAATTATGCTATTGCCATCAAGTCCTACATAATAAGGAGCATTCAACTGACCATAAAGGGATATGTTTGAGGGATTTATTAAGCCTCCGCCATTGATTACTTTCCAAAAGACATCATTCTTTTTGAAGTGAGGTAGTTTCTTTGCGGCATTTTTCCAAATTCCAGTATTGGAATTACTATAGGAGTAAGACACATCAAATCCCAATTTGGCAGTGCCTCCACCACCTGTCTCTATTGATATACCAATGTTATTATCAACGGTTTCTTTACCAAATAGAAAGTCTAAAAACTTCTTCAATATCTTTTTTCCTTCCCCATCATCGTCTCCTTCTGCCGATTCGCCACTGTGCAATAATTGTGGATGTACGAATCCTACGTTACGACGCTGTGGTCTGAACTGCAAGGAAAGTCCGAAGGCACTGGCTGAATACATATCAGGAGTTAGATACACGGGTGCAATAGTGGGATTTCCGGGAGTGTAACCCTCCGGACCGTCATACATAAAGTCCAAGCGTGTCTTCTCCTTGCCTATGCCCTCATCAAGATAGAGATAACCATAGGATTTAAACCGCATCGGTTTTTTATAAAAGTTTCTATAGAAAAATGAAGCGCCAATAAGCACCATAGTTTCGGAACCAAAAAGCTCGGTTCCAAAAGAAAAAGAAACATTAACCCCCATACCCCGAGATGGAAACTTAGAACTGCCAAGGACATA
>JAJRPU010000215.1 GCA_024280615.1 Bacteroidota bacterium
AAATGTCCTTGAAAATAGACATGTGCTAATTGTCCAAAACTGCTATAACCAACAATTGGGATATTGTATGATACCCATAAAAACTAAGATAGGAACAGAGTTAAGTGCCGTTGTTAGAAATGGATTCATCTACCTATGGACAGGCTACGACTTGATAAGTTTACATGTTAGATAAAGGAATCCTCAAGATTGTGCCTAAAATCATCATAGGAAGAATGAAACGTTTTCCGAAAAGGCACTCTGTGTTCACAGTAACTAATTCTGAACAACATTGTGATTTTTAGGTCGCAGAGTGTTACCGAAATAAACAAAGTTTTAGCAAAATTTTTGTGTTAAATTTTTATTTCTTTAATGCTCTGTATACTGGGTTTTACTCGGTGTCCTCTGTGGTTTTCAAAAAAGCCCTGTTCAATAATGTGCTTAGGGAAATTTTATAGTCTGTTTTTACCATCACACTTTGGTTTGCTTCTTCGCAACAAGCCTCTCAAGCCTTTTCTATTAATGTTCTGTATTTCCAGTCCCGGTCGGACGTTTATCTCCATGACCACGGGTTTTCGTTCACTAAGCACTATGTCTATACCTAAGTATTTCAAAGGTGAGTGTGTCCCTATTTTCTTGCTTATCTCAAGGACTTCGTTCCAGAAGGGCAACTTGACTCCTTCAATTTGTTTTTCTGTGTCTGGGTGTTTGGATACATATTCACCGTTCCACAACCCTTTAAGCATTGTACCAGTGCTCATATCTATTGCTACGCCCATTGCCCCTTGATGAAGATTGGCTTTCCCGCCAGACCTATCTGTTGGAATGCGAACCATTGACAGAACAGGGATTCCATAATAGACAATGACTCTGACGTCGGGAACTCCTTCGGGATAAATGTTCCTGAACACTTCATGTGGAATAATGAATTCTTCAATTATTGCCCTATCGCTCAAACCAAAACTGTAATTACCAAAGATTATATCTGCAAGGTGTTGTCTGATAAGTTGGTCTGTTAAGGGTTTTCCAGAAGGCGAAAACAGGTTGCCCTCTTTGTTGACCACAAGCATTATCCCGCCTCCGCCACGCCCCCTGGATGGCTTAATAACCGCTTTTTCCTGCTGCTTTAGCGTCCTGATTGCCCGTCTTATGTCCGCAAAAGATTCCACAATCATATATGTTTCTGCAACGGGAATGTTCAACTGTTCAAGCCATTGCTTGGTTAGAACCTTATCATCCGCCAAGGGATAATACTGCCTTGGATTGCAAGCATAAACATATTCTATATTTCTGCGATTGATAGATAACAATTCTCTATGTAACCGTTTTAACTTAGCAATCCAGTTCATCGTGCTTTAAAGGTTTTTCAACAGGTGTCTGAACCTCCAGTATTCAAACAACCTGATGCCTGTCCATCTGCCAAGAACTAAGCCAATGGCAACTAAAACTAAGTAGAGTTCAGGAAAAGCAAGGAAGAAACTCTGAAGCGACTTAATGGTCATAATCTCGTAAACGACAACAATAACAAAGGCGGTCTGAACAGTTACCCATAATGCCTTCTTTAAGCCATCTTCCATTATTGTTTGAGCCATTCGTTCGGCAGTAATTGTCAAAACAGCCACTGGGAACAGAGCCAGATATGTAATGTCCTTAATGTCAAACTGTTGGGCAAGCCAGCCAGAAGTGAGCAGGGCACTGACCACAGCAACCATCATTATGCTCATCCGTGGATTATGCGTTATGTGCCACTTGTCAAGCGGATAATAAAGTATGCTAACAAGTGTGATAACAGTTAGGAAACCAATTAGTCCATAGGTCAAGCCAGTGGTAACGCTTGCGGCGGCAATCAAGGCAGGAAGGAAAGTGCCGAAGGTCTGCATACCAACAACGTTCCTGAAAATGGAAATGACCACTGCCCCCACAGGAAGCATTAAAACAATTGTCAAGAGAGAGAGCGGGATACCATTTTCTTGAAAGGCTTTCCAGGCTTTGTATGCATTAAATGGATGTTCAGTCAGGTGCTTTGCAAAGAACCGATTGGGTAGCGTAATGTGTTGAATCTCAAATTCGTAGCGAAAACCAATTCCTTTTTTGAAAGAGAACAAAGGTTGGTCGCCAACGTAGAGCTTTAAATAGTTTTCTGGCAGGTATGCAAAATGATTATTTGTTGGGTCAACAGGAACCCACACTCCATCTATGAACACTTCAACCCATTGATGGGCAGTGCGTTTCCTACCGCTAGTTAATACAATGCCACCCACAAGCCGTGAAGGAATTCCGCTTCGTCGCAATAAAGCAACTAAGAGGCGACTCTTACCATTGCATGATGCCTCCTCCAACAAGGCAGCAGTTACTGCATCAGTAGTACCCTTGAATGGTCTGTTCTCAAAGCCAGACACATACTCATAGAACCTTTTAAGATGGGCTATAGCATTATTGACTTTAGGATGCAGACTATCATAAATTGCTACTATAACAGGATGGTTAAATTGAATAGTAGGTGTCTCATTTAAATATTCCTTCAGTGTAGGTGTTGTGTATTGTTTGATAGGGACGGAGTCAGGCAGGGCATATCTAATCGCTTTCAGTCGTAACACGGCGGTATAGGACACCTTGCCGGATGCACTGGGCGGAACCCCCTCCCACACAATTCGTGTTCCATACTCAGTAGGCTCAATATGTATAGGAATACCCATATTCTCAAATGAGATATTGTCAACGTGTTGGCGAACGTCATTTGAAGGCAACCACGTGCTAATACGGACTCCCTCCTCACCCTCCCAGAAGTGCATATTTACTGTCAAGTTATAGCCCTTTTCAGGTAGCAAAAATTCAAACCGGTAATCCCATACAAGGAATTTTAACACAATTATTACGGAAGTGAAAGTTGTCAAAAGGATTGCCACTATGTGAGGGATGCTCATCGCCTTCTGTTTGTTTTCCTTTCGGTGTCAAACCTTATGTATACTCCAGCGTGCAACACAAATGCCTTGTAGGGTCTGTTGACCTTCTTGAAGGGCACTTCAACATTTGTGTCCCTTGATAGATAAGTCAGATTAACATATGTGCCGAGCCACCAGACAGGGAAAAATGCTATTTCTCCACCGATTTTGAATCGTTTCCAGAACAGTGGCGGTTTGGTTCTGTCAAGCAGATAGCCCTTTTTCTGTAACCAGTCCCTGTTTCTTATTGCCGAAGCCAACGAAACCACAAATTTATTTGATTGATAGGTTATAGAAGTCAGGAAGCCCGATTCGTCATAGCCATACCATTGTTGGAAGTTGTCCCGCCTGCTCTCTTGATAATATGAAAGAGTGATGGTCAGGAAATCCATATCCAATTGATAACCCACTTCAAAGCCTTTGTAAGTGTATTTCCTCAGCGGGTATGTAGGCAACCTGTTACCAAGCGAATCCCTTACTATCCAGCCCTTGTAGTCCCTGTACTGCGTATATGGTCTGAAAAATAATTGGTGATAGCCGTTTTTGTCCGGGATTATTTGGATTTTGGCTTCAAGCGTCAACCTTGTGTTATCAAGCGACATTCTATTAGGAATCTCTACATAATCTCTGTTTACAAATGAAATTTCAGGTGTTATGACAAGGAACCTGACTGGTCTCCAGCGTTGCCAGTGAGCAACAGACAGGTCAGTGAAAGTAAACAGTCTGGCAAGTCCCTGTCCCAGAACGTTGAATAGCCTCTTGTGAGCCCTGCGAACACCAGTGCTAAAGAAAAATCCTGATATTTTCCAAGGTTTGAACCTGTATTTCAGTTGACCTTCAAAGTCATATTCGGAATATTCAGGATATTTACTGAAGCGAAGCACTTGCCCATCCAGAACAAAGGTGAATCTGTGCTTTCTGGTAAAGAATTTCTGGAATTTTTGCCTTGTTTCAAAGTAGATGAAGTTGTCTTTTTGGCGTGGGTCCCTGAGAGAGTCGGGGGGTGTGTTGGGCGGTCTGTATTCAGGCGGGCTCCTGAAAACGTTATTGTCGTGTCCATATCCCACCTGTGTCCTACTTTCATAGGTGAACTCATTCCCTTTTTGGGCGAAAAGTCCATGCATTAAACAAAGTGTTATGAGTGAAAGTGTCGCTCTCTTCATCATGGAAGTTTTGATTTTAAAATTTTTTCCAGTTCAGCAATGTCTGGGTCGTCGGGTCGCAATTGTTTGGCTTTTTCAAGGGCTTGTTGTGCTTTGTCAAGACTGTCAAGGCTTATGTATAGTTGTGCAAGACGTTTCCATGCCAAGCCAAAGTCATCTTTATCTTTAACAGCAATGTTAAAGTATTTAATAGCCTTTGCTGTGTCTCCTTCGTTGAGATAGATTCTGCCTATCCAGAAGGCAGACCAGTGTTTCCTGTAGCCTTTTTCTCGGGCTTTCCTGTAAAATCGTCTTGCAGTGGAATATTTTTCTGCTTTTCGTGCAAAGGTGGCTATTTCATAAGCGAGGCGTCCTGCCTCTGGTAAATCATCCTGCCACACTGAAGACAGCCTGTTTGTAGGACGGACAACCCAGCCCTTTTTCTGGTATAATGCAATGAGGCGTTCCCATGTCTCAAGCCTTTCCGGCTCAATGCGTATCAATTTCTCAAAATGCTTGATTGCTTTAGCAGTGTCTCCAAGGGCAAGGTATAGTTCTGCTACTCGGCGTCTGGCAACCTTACTGTCTGGTTTTCTGTCAAGAACTTCATGCCAGTATTTTAAAGCCTTTTCGCCATCTCCCAAACGTTGATAAATTCTCGCCAGGGCTCTCAAAACGCTTGTGTTATCAGGGTCATAACTCAACACTTGTTCATATAATTTGATGCTTTTGGTATATTCCTTTCGCTTGGCATATATGTCTCCAAGCATTTTTAAAATCCTTACGTCAGAAGGGTTTTGAGATAGATAGTTTTCGATAAGTGCGATTGTTTCATTGCCGTCATCAAGTTCAGCCAGTCTAATAAGGGATTTCCTATAAAATGGATTTATTTCTAGTGCTTTGCGATAGGCTATTATAGCACTGTCTGTGTTTCCAAGCCGTTCATAAGTTCTGGCAAGGAAATACCATGTTCTGTCGTGGTCTGGTGTTAGTTGCGATAGTCTTTTGAATATTTGATGTGCTTTGTGGATACTGTCTGCATGCCAGTATGCCACGCCAAGGTTAAAAAGAGCCTCGTGATAGTCATTTCTGTATCTCAGCGCCTGTTTATAGGAGAGAATAGCACTGTCTGTCTTGTCCAATCGCCTGTATGTAATACCAAGGTTTAGCCATGCTTCTGGGAATCGGAAGTGTGCTTTCCGAAGAGCTCGCCAATACCAATTCCTTGCTTTTTCAAGACTATCAACAGCCCGATACCAATTAGCCATCAGAAACAAAGTATATGGATTCGTTGAATCAAGGGCAATTAAATCATGTAGGTGTTTTCTTGCAAGTCTGTAATTTCCAGCAGATATCTCAGCCCGAATACGTTGGACAAGAACCTCTGGCGAAAAATCTTCTATTATTAAAATGCTATCGGTTGTTGGTAGACTTCCTCCCTTGCCCTGTCGCTGTCTGACCAAAGCGAGCATATAATGAGCGGGTGCATACGACGGTTGCAATTTAATCACTTCAAGCAATAATTTTTCTTTTTGCCTTAAGCCTTCTTCGGTGTTGGGTAGCAGCTCAACCAGTTTCAACCGTGGTTTTATCCAGTTTGGTTTGTAGTTAATTGCCTGTTCCAAATGCCATATGGCAGTGTCGCGACTGCCTTCCAGCGCATAGGTCAAACCCATATAATAATGCCAGTATGGTCTATATCTTGCAGTAATAAATGAATCGCTTTTCAAAAGCAATTGTCGTGTTGCATCACTTTCAAAATGTTCTGTGAGGAAGCGTGCAGCTTTGATATACAAGTGTTGCTCTTTTGTATTAGCAAGGCAATTATTAATAAGTGTTATTGCATCTGTTGGCTCCCTTTTATAAAGCGAAAAAGCGTAATATAAACAAATTTCAGGTGGTAAAAATGTTGGGGCAAGTCGGTTGTTTTTGACAAAAGTAACAATAGAATCAAAATCCCCTTTGTGGTAAAACGCCAAAATAATAAGGCTGTTTCTTGCTATATCTGATATAGTAGTGTCCATGGTGGCAAGCCTCAATACACTATCCCAATTTTTGTTTTCAACAAGTTGCTTGTAGGGAGCTGGAATTTTAACATTGCTTTGTTCAATTAGGTCTTCATCAATGAAAGCATTGCGTTTAGTTAAGTCAATGACTATCTCTTGGGTATATAACTGTCCCATCCGTTGTTCAATAATGTAAACGAATATGGATATTGCAATGAGCAAGATGACAATTGGCAGTGGCGACTCATTAATCAGAACTTTCCAAAGCCTTCTCTCCTCACCTTCTTCTGTGGCACTCCTCATATCTAAATTCATAAATTTTCCTGTGTGGTGTTATTATAACGTCTTCTTTTCACTTTTAGTTTGAAGTCCAAAGTTATGATGCATTAAGATTTATGCAAAATGAAGTTACTAACACTTGTTATCGCAATCTTAAAACAAATAATGGCACTTTTTGCTTATGTGAATTTGATTTGGTTCTAAATTATTGCTTTAGAATAGGTCAGATGACGGTCGAGCAAAGGGCTTGGATAATCACGTTCTGACTTGGCTTTAATGTTATGTTCCCTTATTACACTTTGGATTAGGGTGTCCATAGTTACTATTCATAATTCTTTCAACCCACTTGCCTTAATTTTGGTATTATGATTGTTCTGGGTATAGAGACCTCTTGTGATGAGACAGGTGTGGGTTTGGTTCAGGATGGCAGGCTTGTTGACCATGTTGTAGCAAAACAGGATATACATGCCAAATATGGTGGTGTTGTTCCTGAACTGGCATCCAGACAGCATATTAAAAAAATTTATCCAGCCCTTGACACTTTGTTGAACAAAACGGGAATCTCTCTTGAGGAAATAGATGGTATAGCGGTAACGAGAGGACCCGGGCTCATCGGACCCCTAATGGTAGGCTCATTGTTTGGAAGGGGATTGGCTGTGGCGCTGCAAAAGCCATTTGTGAATGTGAATCATTTATTTGGGCACATTGTATCAGTGTTTTTTTCGGAAAAGAAATTGGAATTCCCTTTCATTGTGTTGCTTGCTTCCGGTGGACACACAATGCTGATCCTCTATTGGGACATTTTCAAACCACAGGTGTTGGGAGAGACTCTTGATGATGCTGCCGGAGAAGCCTTTGACAAAGCAGCTGTCCTGCTGGGACTGCCATATCCTGGCGGTCCACATATAGATAAATTGGCTCAGCAGGGAGCCTCAGCTAAATATTCATTACCCAGACCCCAGATACCCGGTTTTGACTTTAGCTATAGCGGATTAAAAACAGCCTTTCGCTATCTGGTTGAAGACATAAGCAGGCAGGGTCTGGATAAACTGGAAGCAGAAAAACCACATTTGGCAGCAGCTATACAGAAAGCAATCATAGACCATTTGTTTGATAAAATAGAAAAAGCCGTTGAGGAATATGGCTTGAAGAGAGTGGCTATCGTCGGTGGAGTGGCAGCAAATTCATATTTCAGAAAACGTCTTCAGGAGAAGGAAGCGGAGGGTTGGGAGACAGCAGCACCCCCATTGCCCCTCTGTGTGGACAACGGAGCTATGATAGCTATGGCAGGATGGTTAAAACTAAAAAATGGAATAACAAGCCCTCTTGACGAACCACCAACACCAAGACTGCCCCTAAATGAGTACCTATGAAGATAAAAATTGACTTTCCGGAACAGGTGGTGTTTGAAACTGAATTGATTGTTGGAATCTGGCACATTAATTATGGCAACCATATGGACAATTCAGCACCCCTTCAACTGGCTCATGAAGGTCGCCTCCAGTGGCTAAAAACACTCGGACTTTCAGAAGCTAACATTGGTAACAACACAGGGACAGTAATGGTGGATAGTGCTGTTAATTACCTTGCTGAAGCATTCCACGGCGATAAACTTAGAATGCAAATAGCCGTTGAGGTGGAATCCTCAATTTCTTTCCGTCTATATTACCGAATGATAAGGATTTCAGACAACAAGCCAATAGCCATTGTTACAACCAGAATGATTGGATTTGATTATGCTCGGCGGCGTCCAGCCCCACTGCCAAAAGAATTCATTGAGAAAATTAATCAAATCCTTGAAGAGAACTAAATGACAGCATTTTTGCGTAATCTTAAACAGATAATACTAAGAGATGGGACATTGGCGGGACTTCAACGGCAATCCTCTGAAAATCCCTATTGAACAATGGATAGAGCAGCAGATAAGCATGATAAAAGTGCCGTCCCGCCTACTTATAGGAACAGATTCTCAGGTGTTTTCAAATAATGTGAAGTTTGCTACAGTAATAGTGGTTCATTGGTTGGGCATCGGAGGTCGTTTGATTGTGCGAACAGAGCGGGTCAAAAGACTTATGCCTATGAGAGAACGGCTAATGGAGGAAGTCTGGCGTTCCGTTGAGGTGTGGTATCGTATTCAACCCATTGCTCAGCAGACCAATGTCCCAGTTGAAATACACGTTGATATAAATCCCGCTCCGGAGGCAGCATCAAACGCAGTGTTCAAAGAAGCAATAGGCTATCTAAAGGGTCTGGGAGTTAAGTATAGGACCAAACCTAATGCTATAGCTAGCACTTCTTGTGCAAATTGGTTCGTTCAAGGATGAAGCAGATACTTATTCCGGACACTGCCGACATATCGGAAGAATATACTCTCATTAGGGAGGTGACCAGATGGACGTTCTTCGCTATAATAGTCGGCATTGTCGTTGGTCTATTGGTAGGATTGTTCCTCCTCGCTCTTGAATGGACAATAACAAAGCTCTATGCGTATCAATATTACTTTCTTGCACTTCCTATCATTTTGGTCATAATCTCATGGGGTGAAAGGAATCTCTGGAAATTACATAACATAACGAGTACAGACAGGGTAATAAGAGCCATTCATCATAATTTGAAAGTTGGTTGGCAATCCATAATCAAATCTTTTATTTTTCCATTAATAACCATTAGTGGGGGAGGAGCCACTGGGAAGGAAGCCCCTGCAGCAGACATGGGTGCTGGAATAGGGTCCCTTATTGCAAGACTTTTCAGGCTTTCTGACGCAGACCATAAGAAATTAATGATTTGTGGTGTGAGTGCAGGGTTCTCTGCAGCCTTCGGAACTCCACTTGCCGGTGCCATCTTCGGAACAGAAGTCCTTTTCGTTGGAAACATTTGGTATGAAGTCCTTTTGCCTTCAATTATTGCTGGAATAGTTGCTTTTCACGTTTCTGCACTCCTTGGAGTGGAATTCTTCAGACCCCCAATTTTCGTTCATCCTGTCTTCTCTGAACAATTCTTCTTGTTTGTTATCCTCGGGGGAATAGTGTTTGGGATAATCTCCTTTATTGTGGTTGAGACTTATAATGAGCTCGGGATTCTCTACAGACGGTGGAACGCACCCCATTCCATTAAGGCATTTTTCTCTGGGCTAGCCCTGATTATAATCGGCATTGCTCTATCTCGCGATTACCTCGGCTTGGGCTTTGAACAAATAAAGACAATCCTCATTGTTGGCAGTACTCCGCTACTTGCATTCTATTTTAAAACTCTTGCCATGGCTTTGACCGTTCATGGAGGTGGTTCAGGAGGACTCGTAACCCCATTGTTTTTTATTGGTGCGGCAGCTGGCAGTGCCTTCGCTCAACTCTTTGGACTGGACCCAGCAACCTTTGCAGCAATAGGAATGATTAGTGTTTTAGCAGGAGCAACAAACACACCAATAGCATCAAGCGTCCTCGGAGTGGAATTGTTCGGTATGGAACTGGGAACGTACGCCACTGTTTCGGCACTAATAGCTTTCCTTCTCACTGGACACAGAAGTCTTTTCCCATCTCAGAAAATGACAATTGTTAAAGCAAAGGGAATTAAACTTCAAAAAGGAGAAACAATTGGCAAGACATATGTTAAAGGAACCGTCATACACCGAGAAGAACTATTGATTTCAAAGATTTACCGGCAAGTGAAAAGGTTGTATCTTAGCAAGGTCAAAAAAGAGCGATGATGTCAAATGAAATGCCTTTAGCTCAATTGCCTCAAAATACTGGAGGGCTTG
>JAJRPU010000216.1 GCA_024280615.1 Bacteroidota bacterium
AGAGGTGACTCTTGAACCTTTCTATGTGGATAGTATGTCCATAGCCAGATGGGAAAACATTTGCGTTTCACTACTTCGCTTTGAAAAAAGGGATTATAAATGCTATAAAAATTGTGTATGTGAAACACTTGGGATTATTACACTTCAGGAACTTTCTGATTCATTGACTACTCCGCAACTAAAAGACCAAAGGAGATAACGTTAATAGTAAGTATGGTTATTGTTCTGAATTTGATTTTAGAGTTTCCTTATGTGCATCACTAAGTAGGTATGCCCTCAAGAAATCATCTATGTCTCCGTCCAATACGCTTTCCACATCGCTTGTCTCATAGCCTGTCCTCAAGTCCTTAATTAATTTATATGGATATAAGACATATGACCTGATCTGATTACCCCATTCTATTTTCTTCTTTTGTTTTTCTAACTCCTTTTCTTTCTCCCGTCTTTTCTGCAGTTCAAGTTCATATAGTTTGGACTTCAATATTTTGAGTGCCAGTTCTCTGTTTCTGTGCTGAGACCTTTCCTGTTGACATTCCACTACTATGCCCGTCGGGATGTGTTTCACCCGAACAGCACTTTCATTTTTGTTAACGTGTTGTCCGCCGGGACCACTTGCCCTGAAAGTATCCCACTCTAAGTCTGCTGGATTGATTTCAATTTCAATGGTATCGTCAACTAAAGGAGTTACAAACACCCCAGCGAAGGAAGTATGTCTTCTTTTGTTAGCGTCAAATGGAGATATTCTAACAAGTCTGTGAACCCCGGATTCACCCTTGAGTTTCCCAAAGGCATAATCACCTTCAAAAATCAGTGTTGCTGCTTTTATGCCTGCTACCTCGCCCTTTTGAAGGTCAGCGATTTTCACTTTGTAGTTGTTTCGCTCACCCCAGCGTATATACATCCTCATTAGCATCTCTGCCCAGTCCTGACTTTCTGTTCCACCAGCACCGGGCTTGATGGTTAGAACGGCACCAAGGGAGTCCTCTTCACTGGATAAAACAGTGTTTAATTCAAGTTCCTCAAGGGATTTAAGGGCTTGTTTATACGCATCTTCAACTTCTTGTTCAGAAAATTCTCCTTCATTAAATAGTTCAAAAGCAATGCGTGCTTCTTCTATCTTGCCTTTTGTTTTGTTATATTGTTCAAATAGATTTTTCAACTGTCTGATTCTGGTATATACCTTCTGAGCTTCTTTTCTGTCATTCCAGAAGTCAGGACTTTCTGTCCGTTTCTCTAAATCCTTTAATTCTTGTTCTTTTGCTGGTAAGTTAAAGAAAGTGATTTAGACGGTCCAACCTCTCTTCAAGTTCAATAATGTCTGATTCCATAATCATAGCTCAACTGTTTTCAAAAAGAAACGCAGGACAGAGCAATTCAGTTTCCGGGGATGAGCGATGGAGCAAAGTTCTTAATCAAAATCGCTATAATCATGGTTATTACTATCACCGCAATGAGAATGACAAAGAACACTGCTGGGCTTGCCTGCCGAGGTCTGAGTATCATTGTTAAGCCCGTTGCAATAAGTAGAGTGGGCCAGTATTTAAGCAATTCTTTCCACTGTATATGTAGCAGGTCCATAACGTGCAATTGCCACAGGACACCACCTGCCATCAAACCAAAACTTATGAAAAACCGCCACATTCCGTAGCGCTGAGAAACAACCGAGGCAAGCAAGACACCAAAACCTAAGATGGCTACTATGCCCGGCAAAGGAGTATATTGATTAAAGAAGGGAGAAAGGTTGTGTATTAAAAGCCACACTCCCACCAGAACAAGAATCAATCCGTCTATCCAGTGGGGATGCCTATCTCTATAAGTCAAATCAGATGGTACATTTATCCTCACTGTTGCTTCTTTTTTCTTGGACTCTTCTGATTTTGTTTCTTTTGAAAAATTTACGTTAACATTTACTTGCCCCGTTGACTGTAAGTCTTCCTCAGGCATTAATAGCCACAGAATGATATAAAGCAGAATACCTATTCCTTTAGCCAGTGCCAAAACAATGAATAGGATTCTAATTAAAGTCGGGTCAATGTTTAACCATCGGGCTATTCCAGCCGCCACACCGGCTATAACCCTTTCTCTTTTTGGACGGGTAATAGACACACTCATATCGTTTGATTTTATTATCTTCATATAAAGATAAGCAACATTGGTCAAGGAAAATAGTAAATGGAGATTAACTTTGTATAAGAAAACGCTCAACGATGAGTTATGTGATAACTGAGCAGAAGGATTCTGTTTTGACTATAACCCTTAACAGACCGGAGGCTTATAACGCTTTGAACGCTGAACTTTCCAAGCAATTTATAGATGCTCTCAAGCAGGCAAAGAAAAACAAAGACATTAAGGTTGTTGTGTTGAGTGGCTCAGGAAATGCTTTCTGTGCCGGTCAAGACCTTAAAGAAGTTGCTGATAATGATAATTTGACTTTCACAGAGGTGCTTATGAAGCGATATAATGTAATTGTCAACTCTATAAGAGACCTTGACGTTCCAGTGATTTGCCGGTTGAATGGAGTTGCTGCTGGAGCAGGGGCTTCAATCGCTCTTGCCTGTGACTATATTGTTGCCAGTGAGAATGCATCCCTTGTTATGGCATTTATAAAAGTTGGATTGGTTCCTGATTCAGGGGCGTCGTTCTTTATAGTCAAGCAACTTGGCTACCAACGTGCTTTTGAACTTTTCACTACTGGCAGACCGTTGAGTGCAGGAGAAGCACTGTCCTTGGGATTGATAAATATGGTTGTTCCGCAACATAAATTGGACAGTGCCGTTGAAGAGGTTGTCAATTATTACAAAGAGGCACCATCTGTTGCAATTAAATTAACCAAAAGGCTTCTTAACAGGGCATTGTTCGCTTCCTCCCTTGATGAGGTTCTACAATGGGAAACGTATTATCAAGAGATTGCTGGACGAACAGAGGACCATAAAGAAGGAGTGTCTGCTTTCCTTCAAAAAAGAAAGCCTAATTTTAAGGGTAAATAAAGTGTGGTATGTATGAAGGAAATGTAACGATTCCAGAAGCACCAATAAAAGGGGAATATTCAAAGGAACAGTATTGGCAATGGTTGGAGATAATGCTCAGAATCAGAAGGTTTGAGGAACGGGCACAAATAATGTATATGCAACAAAAAATCAGGGG
>JAJRPU010000217.1 GCA_024280615.1 Bacteroidota bacterium
GGAGTATACATCTAACACGGCTGATTGATGTGGACTTGAAGTACCCACACCTACATTTTGAGCAATAACCCTCACAAACAACACTCCAAGTAGTGTAATCGCCTTTTTCCTCATAGCAAAGTATTTTAGTTTTTTTACACGTGTATGTTGGTTTTTTGCTTATTCCTACTGAGCACTGCTAATGTAACAGTAATTTCGTATGGTTCATGGGACAAAATCAATAAATCTACTAGTAAGAGATACGTGATTCAGACTCACTATAACCAAGAACAACTAATACTTAAAACCCACAAACACACAACAACCCATCCCAACAGATTCATAATGAATCCTTTTCGTGCCATGTATGGAATGGCTAGTTGGCCCGATGCATAGACAATAGCGTTTGGTGGTGTGGCGATGGGAAGCATAAAGGCAAGAGAAGCGCTGTAGGCAATTGGTAAAGCACCCAACAACGGGTCAATTCCCATCTGGACGTAAACAGGAATAAGAATTGGCAGAAGGGTTGCGGTGGTTGCTGTATTGGAAGTCAGTTCAGTAAGGAAATTAACTGCCAGGGCAAACAACATAACTATCATTAAAGGTGGCAGGAAAGAGAGCAGGTCTGTCAAGTGGTTGGCGAGGACTTGTGCGGTGCCACTGGTGGTCATCACTCTGGACAGGGCAAGCCCTCCCCCAAACAACAGCAAGATGCCCCAATCAATCATTTCAATGGCTTCTCTGGCATTGACCACTCGCCTTCCCTGAAACCGAATGCCAGTAATTAAAATAACTGCCAGAAGACCTATTATCCATGTTTTAAAAATTTTAAAGGCGGGCACAAATTCTGAGACAATAGGAACCATTAACCACAGTATTATAACAACAGCGATGAAAATGGCAACATATTTCTGGATTGGCGACAGTCTGTCCATCTTTATTAACACGTCCACTGCCTCATTTGGCACATTCCTCGTCAGGATAAACGATGCTATGCCCAACAGGACAGCAGAGACGGGTAGGCTAAGCACAAACCACTGAAGAAAGGAAATTTTATATCCTTCGTCCATAAGGAACCCTGCCGTAATGCCATTAGGTGGTGTCCCTATCAATGTGGCTATCCCCCCTATGGAACTTGCCCACGCTATAATCAACAGGAATGGTCGCCTGTCTCTGAACTTCTCAGTAAGGACAAGGACTATAGGAAGAAGCATTGCTGTAACAACTGTATTACTCATCCACATAGAAAGCACTGCTCCTATCAATCCAAGGGACACAAGCAAACCGTGTTTAGTCCTAACCCTCAACGCCTTTAATATCCCAATGCTTACCCATCTGTCTATGCCATATTTATGCAGTGTTCCGCCTATAACAAAAGTTGACAAGAACAACCATATGATCGGTGCTACATAGCCGCCACTAACATACGACCAAGAGACTGGTTCGCCATCTAACCCCCGCAAGGGAACCAAAGCAACAAACAATAACGGCAAGAGAGCCGTCGTCCATAAGGGAATTAGTTCAGTTAACCACAACCCAGCCATCAACCCAGTCAATACAATAACACTGCGGACAGAAATCAAGTCATAGTTGCCCACATCACTGATAGACAAGGCTATCAATACAAAAATCCCAAACACAATAAAGAAAACTACCTGCCTTCCCGTTTTCACTACTGTTACCTAAATTTGCTATCAAAGTAAAGAAACTTGAGAATTCTACTTGTGATTGTTTTAGCACTGGCAGTATTCTCTTCTTGTCGACGGGACTATGTCTGCGACTGCTCGGTCTATAGCAAAAGCGGAAATTTGATAATAAAAGTGGAAGCAGAGATTCGTGCCCGTTCATTTGAAAAAGAGAAAATGTGCTCTCAGATTCAGCGTAAACTAAACGATATTTACAGATACGCCGAACCAACCGTAACATGCATTATCAGATAAACTATTTTCAATACTAACCATTCTCGCTATCTTCGTTATAATACAAAAACAAAAAGGCAATATGAAAACTTGGACATTTCCAGCACTTATAGGTATTGGCTTCATCCTTGCAGGATACATCCTCTTCGTGCATCCCGAAATAATAGCCTACATTATTGCGTCCCTTTTTGTGCTCGTAGGCATAGCCCTTCTGTTCGTCGCTTTCACAATGTGGAAAGAGTCCAGAGCCTTACAAAAGGTTCTTAGGGAACTGGAAGAAGAAGCCGAATTTGAAGAAGTTGCCGAAAACAACGAAACAAAATAAACCGTTATGGACCTGCAACCCGAACCATATAACGTTGACACTTCCTTGAAGGACATCTCAGACCGTGTTGAGAAACACGCAACTATTCTGGATGCCATTAGGAAAGAGATTTCTCGTGTTATTGTCGGTCAGGAATATATGGTTGAAAGATTATTGATTGCCCTGCTTAGCAATGGACACATCCTTCTGGAAGGAATGCCTGGATTGGCTAAAACCCTCGCCATCAAAACACTTGCACAAACCCTCTCTCTGGACTTTAACAGAATCCAGTTCACGCCAGACCTTCTGCCAGCAGACATAACGGGAACAATGATATACAATCATCAGACAGCATCTTTTATGGTCAAAAAAGGACCCATTTTTGCCAACTTAATCCTTGCGGATGAAATAAATCGTGCCCCGCCAAAGGTTCAAGCAGCCCTGTTGGAAGCAATGCAGGAAAGACAGGTAACCATCGGCGAGCAGACATATAGACTGCCTGAGCCCTTTATGGTTATGGCAACTCAAAACCCCATTGAGCAGGAAGGAACATATCCATTGCCTGAGGCACAGGTGGACAGATTCATGATGAAAGTGATTGTTACCTATCCAGACAGGGAAACAGAACGCAAAATTCTCAGGCTCAACCTGAAAGGCAAATTGCCTGAAGTGAAGCCAGTCTGCTCGGCAAACGATATAATTGAAATCAGAGAAACTTCATTTATGATTTACATGGACGAACGTGTGGAAAACTATATTCTGGACATAATCTTTGCCACTCGGGAACCAGAACAGTTTGGTCTTGAACATCTGGTGCCTTATATCCAATATGGTGTTTCGCCTCGTGGAACAATCTTCCTTGCTCAGGCTTCAAGGGCTTTCGCACTGCTCAACCACAGACCCTTCGTTTTACCAGATGACGTGCGTGCCGTGGTTGCAGACGTCCTCAGACACAGGATAGGCTTGACCTATGAAGCAGAGGCAGAAAACATATCATCAGACAAAATAATTGCAGAGATTTTACGTAAAATAGAAGTGCCCTGACATTAAAGGACATCCTCAAAAAGGTTCACAGACTTGAAATAACAGCCCGCAGACACTCTCAGCAATACCTAATTGGCAACTGGAAGAGTAGGTTTCGTGGGCACGGAATGTCCTTCTCTGAAGTGCGAGCCTATTCCTATGGCGATGACCCCAGACACATAGACTGGAACGTTACAGCCCGAATGGACCAACCTTATGTGAAGGTCTTTGAAGAAGAGCGGGAAATGCTTGTTAGTATAGTTCTTGACTCAGCCCCCTCTATGCTCTTCGGCTCAACAGAAAAAACAAAAAATGACATAGCCTTAGAGATTCTTGCAGTGTTGACCTATTCGGCGTTGCATAGTGGCGACAGGGTGTCCCTGACCATTCCGCTTAAAGACCAAATTTTGTGGGTGCCCCCTCGGAAAGGAAAGGCATCCCTGCCTGTAATACTTAGAAAAGCATTTATTCCAGAAACAAAGCGTGTTTCAGGCAAACTGACCGATGCCCTATCGCTAATCAAAGGACGCTTTAAGCATCACGCAGTAGTAATAATCATTTCCGATTTCTTTGAATTGCCCGATGAAACAATTATTAAAAACCTATCTCAAACAAAAGAATTAATTTTCATTAGGCTTGAAGACCCTTTGGAAGCCAACCTGCCCAGAGCGGGTGTCCTGTCCTTGCAAACTTTTGATGGCAAAACCCTTACCATAGACACGTCATCAAACGAGGTCAGAAAAGCATATGAACAAAGGCGACAACAGTGGCTATCCCAATTCCACGAACTGGTTCAAGCAGCTCGTGGCGACCTGATGGAACTGCAAACAGATAGGAAATATATGCCTGCCCTTGCCCAACTATTCGCTATGCGTAAGCGTTCAGCCAATGCGTTGAAACTAACAGCATAACTACGTGAGATATGGCAGGATTGAGATTATGGTTTATTGTGGCTATTGCCACTATACTTGGCATCCCCCGCATTAACGCAACTGCCCCCATCTCTTATTCCCTTGAGCCAGATTCAGTGGTCGTCGGACAACCTATCTATTTTTCCATATCCATCAATATCTGGGAAGGTGTTCAGACAAGCCTTATCCTGCCCAAAGATTCCTTTAAACCTTTGCACATTTTGAGCCTAACTGACACAACTCTAACAATTAATAACCGAAGCACTCAGATTTATGATATTGTGTTGGCAGGATATGACAGCCTTGACGTTGAACTAAGCCCCGTTAAAATAGTTCTTGACTATCCCGATGCAGGTGCAGATACCTTCACTATCTCAGGACTATCAGTGAAAATAAGGCTACTGCCTGTTGACACAACACAGGACATCAAGCCCCCCCAACAATTCCCTATCTCTCTGTCTTGGACAGACCGTCTTCTGATGCTCTGGTATCAATACTGGTATGTCCTCTTGCTTCTGTTATTACTATTGCTAATCATTGGGGGCTTCCTACTATGGCGACACAGAGATAAAATTCCTTTCCTGAAACAACTTTCGCCGTACGAAAAAGCTATGAAAACACTTGAGAAACTGGAACGTTCTCAACTGCCTGAAAAACGCAAGTTCAAAGAATTCTACGACACTGCCTCGGACACTCTAAGGAAATATCTGGAAGAAGAACTGGGCATTCCAGCCCTTGAAATGACAACTTCAGAACTCAGTCAAGCAATTGAACAATATCCTTTTAAAGACGACTTAATGGAATTGCTTCGGGAAGCCGACCTCGTCAAATTCGCTAAAATATCTCTTTCGCCAGCCCAAGCATATATGTTCCTTACCAAGGCTCGCCATGTCCTTGAAGACATGCACTCTTTCATATCCTCTCAAAAGACAACCAAACAAAAAGGATCTGGCAATGCTTCCAATGGAAAATGAACAATTCTATTTTGACGCTTTATTAAAGCCATTGTGGACGTATATAGCCCTTGGCATTTCCCTATTAGCATTCCTCTTGTTTGCACTCAGGAAGAAGAAAGGAATTTTGTTCAGCACTAGCAAATTCTTTGGAGCCACAGGCGTCCGACCAATCCTCATCCCAATTGGTTTCCTCTTTCTGTTCCTGTCTGCCATTGCTCTGTCCATAGCCATCGGTATGCCCGTTAGGTTTTCTTCCATAGAACAGCAATATACTTATGGAGTGGATATAGTCTTTGTCGTTGACGTTTCCACAAGCATGCTTGCACAAGACCTAAAACCAGACAGACTGGAAGCAGCAAAGAAAGTGGTTGAAGACTTTGTTATGCGACGGCACGGCGACAGGTTCGGCCTCGTTGCCTTCGCGGGAGATGCCGTTACCCTCATCCCCGTTACCTCAGACAAAAAACTGCTAATCTCTTGGTTGAGAGACCTATCGCCAGACTTCATGAGCGACGGAACAGCAATCGGCTTGGGCATAGCAACAGCAGTCAACAGACTCAAAGAATCAGAAGCACAAAGCAAAGTGATTATTTTGCTCACAGACGGCGAAAACAACACTGGATTTATCAATCCTATTGATGCCGCCCAACTCGCCAAACAATTGGGAATTAAAATCTATACTATCGGCGTTGGGACCTACGGCAAAGCCCCCTATCCAGTGTCCACGCCTTTCGGAACACAAACAGTGCTCGTGGAAGTGAGCATAAATGAAGACCTGCTTAAAGAAATAGCCGAAATAACTGGCGGGAAATACTATCGTGCAACAGATAATAAAACCCTTGAAAAAATCTTTGAAGAAATAGACCAACTTGAAAAGACCAAACTGGAAACACACGTTTACAGGAAGGAAGAGCATGTCCCTGAACCGTTCTTAAAACTGGCAGCAGTGGGCATCTTGGCATTTATCTTGCTATATGCATTGGCAAACCCTAAACCATAACAATGGACTGGAAAAACATTCAATATCTGGAATATGCATTGTTTGGATTTATAAGTGGTTTGGTGATTGTGGTTGCCCTCTTCTTTCTCTATCGTAACTCGCTCAATAAATTAGGCAAGTTTGCCCACAGGCTATACAAACACTTGTTCCCATATCGCTCAATCTGGATAAGCCTATTAGCTGTTCTGTCCCTAACATTTTTGTTGGTAGCGATAGCCAGACCCAGAGTAGGGCTTAAACCCTTGAAGATGAAAGTTGCTTCAGGAAACATAATTATCTTGTTTGACGTGTCCAGAAGCATGCTTGCCACAGACGTGTCGCCCTCTCGCTTTGAGCGCGGTCGCCTTTTCCTTAAAATGCTTATTAATAAACTGGCAGGAAATAATATCGCTCTTGTGATTTTTGCAGAAGATGCAACAGTTGTAACCCCTCTGACCTACGATATAAGTGCCGTGCTTGCCTCTCTGGACGCAGTGGACAAAAGCATTATCCAAGAACAGGGCAGTAAGATAACCAATGCCATAGCGAAAGCAGAACACATAGTTAGCATTGACCAACCCGCACAGATAGTTATTGTCTCAGATGGCGAATTCCACGAATCAAAAGAAGAAATAGTAAACACGGTTAAACAATATAAGAATTGGACGTTCTGGACGGTGGCTGTTGGAACAAAGGAAGGAGCCCCTGTTCCCCGTGGATTCAACAAAGCAGGCTATCTCAAACACAACGGCAAAATAGTTATATCAAAACTGGATGAAGAAACCCTTAAGTTGATAGCCGAGGCAGGAAACGGAAAGTATTTCCATCTTGATAAGATTGCCCCCGTCGTGTCTCAACTTTCTTCGTTAATTCAACGAAAAATAAATCCAGATAACAAAGAGCAAGTTGTCTATCTGCAATACAATGAATGGTATCCCTATTTGGCAATGATTTCCTTCGCTCTACTTATCTTAATTACTATCTTTCCCCGACGCAGGCTATTCTTTCTATTCGCTTTTGCGTTTCCCTTGGTAGCGTCTGCTCAATCCGCCAAAATCCTCACGTATCAAGCCCGACAAGCCATTGAGAAAGGAGATACGCAACAGGCTCTCAACCTCTATCAGAAAGCCCTTCAAAAAGATTCCCTCTATTTGCCAGCGAAGGCAGACCTTGGCTTAATCAAATATGGACAACAGGACTACACGTCTGCCAGAATACAATGGAAATCAATGCTTTCCCTCGTTAAAGACAAAGACCTTAAATCAAAATTGTATTACAACATAGGCAATGCTTTCCTGAAAGAAAAACAAATTGACAGTGCCATCAACTACTATATCAAAGCATTGAAACTAAATCCCAACGATACCCTGGCACAATACAACCTCTCTTATGCGTTAAAAATGAGAAGAAAACAAAATCAACAGAACAACCAACAAAACCAGCAACAACAGAATCAACAGCAAAACCAACAACAAAATCAGCAAAACAATCAAGAAAACCAAGACAAGCAACAGAACGATAAGAATGAGCAAAACAACAACTCTGGGAAAGACCAACAAGACAAAGACAAACAGAACCAAAACGAAGACCAACAGAACAAAAAGCAAGACGACGGAAACAAAGACGAACAGGATAAAAACAAATCCAACCAGCCTCAAAACAAACAACCGCAAGACCAACGAGACGAACAGCAACGAACTGGGCAGGCTTCCCCCCAACCTCAACAACTGGAAGCAATAGACATTCAAGACAGGGAAAAGATGCGTGCAATCATTCGTGGACGATTATCAAAAGGAAGACGAACAAAGTCTGAGAAGCCATGGTGAGAACTATGTTATTTGCTGGTTTATTGCTTATTACTCAAATTGTGGGTGCCCAACCTCGCATTGAAGCATCTGTTGTTCCGCAAGAAGTCCAAGTTGGCGAAACATTCCAAGTAATCTATTCCATAGAAGGAGATTTCCAACGGTTTGTTCCGCCGTCCTTTGAAGGTCTTCGTGTGGTAGCCGGTCCCATTTCGTCAACAAGTGTCCAAATAATAAATGGACGTTTTAGCAAAAAGGCAGAATTCAAGTTCATCGCCAAAGCACTTAAACCAGGAGAATTCGTTATTGACGGAGGGTTCGTTATTGCGAAAGGAAGACGATACGACCTGCCTGTCGTCAGAGTCTATGTAACAGACGACAGACCAATAGCACAAGGCAAGCAAGAGGAAAGAAACCAGCAGAACACAATTGAAACAACAGAAGATATTTTTATCGTTGCGGAAGTTGACAATCCCAACCCTTTCGTCGGACAACAAGTAAGAGTGAGATACAAACTTTATTCCCGCTACCCAGTTCAAAATCTGAACACTACTTATGTTCCAAACAACACTGGTTTCTGGACCTATGGCGAAGTTATCAATAAAAAACTGGAATTAAAGCAGGAAATCCTCAACGGAGAGCCCATTTATGTCGTTGAAATAGCAGAACAATTCATATTCCCACAAAAAGCGGGAGTTCTCTGGCTTGATTCCTTTGGTCTGGACATAGTTGTTTTAATGCCACAAGAAGACCCGTTTTTTGATGAGTTCTTCCGTCCTTTTAAGGAAGACCCGTTTTTCCGAAATGTTATGCCTTCGTTCATCACTCACGAGCCTGTGTCGGTGCACGTCTCGGGAGGCAGGAAACGTCTTAATGTGAAGCCTTTGCCTGAACCCATCCCAGAAGATTTTAGTGGTTTGGTGGGTAAGTGGCAAGCGGAACTAAACGTGTCGCCAACGGAGGTTCCCGCAGGAGAACCCATCACTTATGAACTGATGGTAAAGGGCAGAGGGAACGTTAAGGCACTCAAACTAAACAACCCCCCCATTGACTCTTCCCTGTTTGAGATTTATGACCCAGAGGTCAGAGACAAAACAAACATTGGTAAATATGGCGTTTCTGGTCGCAGAAAAATAAAGTGGATTCTCATTCCCAAGGACACTGGAACGCTGATAATTCCACAATGGACTTTCTCATATTTCAATCCGCATAAACAAACCTATGAACGGCTCACTATCAATGAGGTAAGGATTCACGTAACAGGAGATGGTTCCATACCGCTTGCGGAAGAAACACAACCAGACAAACAACTGCCCACAGAAGAACCAACTTTCCTTTCAAAAGACAAGATATTTTTCATTGCCAAACTAATCGGTGGTTCCCTATTGCTCATAGCCGTGGCTTCAATCCTTGTGGCTATAATCAGGAGACGAAAGAAGAAGAGGGAAGAGAGGAGACGGGTTATGGCTCGGGAAATAAACCAATTGCTTGAACAAGCAAGCCTTCTATTGGAAAAAGGCGACTATGAGCAGTTCCTGTCAACTCTCTACGATGCCTTGTGGAAGTTTGGTACCAACATGGTTGACGACTATAGCGACGCTATGACGTCAAGGGAAATAGCACGGATTCTGGAGACCAACATAGGTAAAGAAAAGGCAACTCAATGGCTTTCTTTAATTAGAAATATTGAAACAGAACTATATTCGCCAGTTGCTATGAGAAGGAACAGAAGGGAGTACAGAGATTGGCTAAAGCAAGCAAAGGATATTATGTAAAAGTTTTATTGCATAACTTCACTATGAGAAAAAGTTAGGATTTGCGAA
>JAJRPU010000218.1 GCA_024280615.1 Bacteroidota bacterium
AAAGAAGGTATGTAAAGACGGAGAACCTTTATAAGATGTTGGATGAGTTGGTATCTCTTCTGGGAAGGGAGAGGCTGAAGCGTTATCTAAGCCAGGCATCATACAAGGGTTACTCGTGGCAATGGGCGATAAAGAAGTGCACGGAGCATGCAAAGAAAACACAGGATGCGTAAAGGATAAAATAAAGAGATAAGAACTATCACGTCATAATTTTACTTAATCTTGCAATCTATTCTCTTACAGCGTCAATACACGTGTTAAATGAGGGATTTAAATACCTTTATTTCTTCTGCTGGTCTGAGCCCGAGTTGTTTTGTTGTTCCAGAGCCTGCAAGTTTTCTTTGGGCAAGATGAAGTCAGGCACTACTTCCAGGGCTTTCTGGTATGCTTCCTTGGCAGCATTGATGTCTTTGAGTCGTTGATGTGCTGCACCTTTGAGGTTATAAGCGGCGGCAAGGATTGGAACTTCTTGCTTTGTAGTCGGGCTGATTTGCAATGTTACTGTTTGGGACCTTGCTGCTGGATTAGCTATGATTTGGTCAATCACAACGAGGGCGTCGCCATAGCGTTGCATCTGCCACAAAACGACAGCAAAGTCCCAGAGATGTTTAACGTTTCCAGTTGCTTGAGCTAGCCGTGAGTAATATTCATAAGCCTTTTGGAGGTTGTTCAGTTGCATGCTTGCAATTGCTGCTATGTGCATTGCCGAGGTGTCATTAGGGTTCTGCTTTAGTTTTTGTTCTGCAAGGACAAGGGCTTGATTGGCTTGCCCTGTGATGAGATATAGTTCAATTAAGGTGTCTTTCAATGTTGTTCTGCTTGAATCAATTGCCAGATACATATTTATGAATGCTATTGCAGAGTTGAAATCTTGATTTTGTAAAGCAATTCTCATTGAGTTAGTAATCAGTGTCTTCAGTTCCTGTTGCACCTGTTTGCGAGCTTCCTCTCTAGCTATTTCTCTCATTCTTTGCTCTTTCTTGCTTCCACCTGCAAAGACAATTCCCGTTACCATAAATGTAACCGCAAATAAAACCACTGCTCTACTCATAGCTAATTTATTTTTCAGGATTCAAAGATAAATCAAATTTTTCTAATTGTGAATAAATTTTCCATTTCACTTTTCAAGGCACAATAGAAATTTTATGAATCATCAAATTTACTGCTTTGCTAAGGGAAGAAGAGATTGTTAACAAACCTCCGTAGTGCCCTCCCATAACAACAAACACAGGCAGCGCTTCTTTATTAAGAATATTCTTAATTTCCTGAGCCATTTCAACTGTTCCGTAGGGCACCGTCGGGTCCGTGGTGGGGGCTTTTCCTTTCCAGTATTCCCACGCTGAGTTGTTGTGGCTATGGACTACGGCGACCACTTCTGGATTCTCATATGCTGCTGCATGGGTAAGTGATTCAGAAGAGGGTTTCCACTGTCCTCTTGCCACAACTGTGTTCTTCTGGAAGTCCCAATCAGTAATATGGACTAAATGTTTTGGTTTAAGGACTGGGATGTGTCCCGTCTGGCTCCCGGTGATGAGGAATCCTTTAGGTAAACGGACGCTTACATTACCAAAGCCATAGCCATTTTCATCAACACCAATGAGGTTATGTCTCCACAGGAGGTCTCGCCAGTAGATTAGTTCAAGGTCTTTACTAAAATCATCTCTGTCGCCCTGTAATGAATAGGAAAACTTTATTACGCCTTCTTTTTCTGGCATGATTTAATTCATTGACTTTGCTTTTGAGGTATCGGGCACCAGTTTTGAGAGTTCATCAACGGACAATAGTCCCTTATCAGTAATGTATCCCGTAATAAATTTAGCAGGGGTAACGTCAAATGCAGGGTTATAAGCATGACTTTCAAAAGGAGCCACTCTAACCCGATTTATGTCGTTGTCAATCCAACCTTCTGTGTAAAGGACTTCTTCCTCACTGCGAACCTCAATAGGGATTTGATTTCCTGATTCAAGAGATGGGTCAAATGTTGACGAGGGAAGTGCTACATAAAAGGGTATGTTATATTCTTTGGCAATGACGGCTTTCATAAACGTCCCTATCTTGTTTGCTGTGTCGCCGTTCCTAACCACTCTGTCTGCTCCCACAAGAACTATATCCACTTTACCTTCCTGCATAATGAGTCCGGATGCGTTGTCTGCTATGACAGTGTGTGGAACGCCTTCTTCCTTTAGTTCCCAGGCGGTTATCCTGCTTCCCTGATTTCGGGGTCTTGTTTCGCTGACCCACACATGCACAGGAATTCCTTTTCTGTGAGCAAGATAAATAGGTGCTGTAATAGTGCCATAGTCAATTGTGGCTATCCATCCAGCGTTGCAGTGAGTGAGTATATTAACAGGCTTTCCAGTTCGGGCATAAATTTCTTCAATAAGTGGCAATCCTGCTTCGCCTATCCTACGGCACATTTTAACGTCGTCATCTGCCAGTTGGTTGGCTAATGATAATGCTGTGGCTCGCATGTCCTCAATGGAACGCAGATTTTTTATAACGTTCCAGACTTTGTTTACTGCCCAAGAAAGGTTTACTGCTGTGGGACGGGCATTTTCCAATTCAGTTTTTGCCTTTTCAAGGAATGGCAATGGGTTGTCTTCAGGGGCTTCAAGGGTTGCAAGGTATAGCCCATAGGCTCCACTGACACCTATCAACGGAGCACCGCGGACGTGCATTTCTTTTATTGCCCTGACGGCATCTTTGTATGACTCCCACGTCTCAATGGTTATCTTAAAAGGAATCTTTCTTTGGTCAAACGTTTGAACTTGCCTTGGATTGTCTGGACTGACCCAAATTGACCGATAATGTTTCCCTTTGATTCGCATAGTGCAAAGATATGAACAGATAAAATGAATCATAAGGGAAATTCTCACCGGACCATATCAAGACAAACCACGAAGGAAAAACTCTATGTTGTGCCGGGAGCGGGAGTCGAACCCGCACGCCCGTGAAGGGCAGGAGATTTTGAGTCTCCCGCGTCTGCCAGTTCCGCCATCCCGGCAACGCTTCACTACAAAATTAACAACAGCAGGCACAATTTATGTTCCTGAAACTTCATAACTTCACTTTAAAATTGAGGGGAATGTCTTACGAAACCATTCTTGTGGAAAGGAAGGACAGCGGAGTTGCTATTGTGAGGCTCAACAGACCTAAGGTTCTCAATGCTCTGAACAGACAGCTGATGGGCGAGTTGCGCGATGCCCTTGAGCAACTAGACAATGATGAAGCAGTTAAGGTTATTGTTATAACCGGTAATGAGCGAGCATTTGCAGCAGGGGCAGACATAAAAGAGATGGCACCCAAGGGAGCAATTGAGATGTATCTGGAAGACCAGTTCAGGACTTGGGACGCCATCAGAAGGGTTAGAAAGCCTTTGATTGCCGCCGTGTCGGGCTATGCCCTTGGAGGAGGAGCTGAACTTGCTATGATGTGTGATATAATAATTGCAAGTGATACGGCACAGTTCGGACAACCAGAAATAAAAATTGGGGTGATTCCCGGAGCTGGCGGGACACAGTGGCTTCCAAGGCTCATTGGCAAAAGTCGTGCTATGGAGCTCATTTTGACAGGAAGAATGTTCTCTGCCAAGGAAGCCTACGAATGGGGCTTGGTAAGCAAGATTGTTCCTGCAGAGATTTATCTTGAAGAGGCTTTAAAAATGGCTGAGGAGATTGCTAGTATGCCACCAGTGGCTGTCCAACTTGCAAAAGAAGCAATTAATTATGCATATCAAAGTTTCATAATGTAAGGCATTTACTTTGAAAGGAAAAACTTCTTCTTATTGTTTGCCAGTGAGGACCAGAAGGAGGGTATGCAAGCATTCCTTGAAAAAAGGAAGCCACAATGGAAAGGAAGATAATTATAATGGGAATTTTGGGCTTTTTAGCTCAGGCAGTGGCATTTGGGCAGGAACCAATTCCGGAGTTCCCGTTAGTTAAACCCGTTGACACTCTGGTCAATAAATACTTCTCTCAATTTGGAATTTCTGATTCTGCTGTTCAAGACGGCATGTGGGCAACTTTTTACGATAATAAAGCCTTGAAGGAATTTGGTCAATATAAAAATGGCAATAAGGAAGGCACGTGGTATAAATTTAGCACTTTGGGAACGCCTTCTGAAATAGCACAATATAAAAATGGCAAATATGATGGCGTGAGAATAATATTTGACCAGACCACGACACGTGTTAAAATGCACATGGAGTATAAAAATGGGCAATTAGATGGCTTGTTCGTGGAATATGGCAATATTGGCAGACCGGTTACAGAGGCATTTTATAAAAATGGGCAGTTGCATGGTCCTTATAGGAAGTTTTACCAAGAAGGGAACATACAGGAACTCTCATATTATGTCAATGGCAAAAAGCACGGATATTCATTCTGGTTTTATAAGAATGGAAACATAGCGGCTATGCAGAAATATGAGAATGGGGTTCTTAACGGACCTGTTGTGGCATTTTATGAGAATGGTCAAAAGATGTCAGAGGGCAATTATGTCAATGGAAGCCTTGAAGGCAACTGGGTTGAATATTATGAAAATGGGCAAGTGAAAGTTAAAGGTCAATACGCAAATGGGCAAAAAGTAGGAAAATGGTATTATTACGATGAAAAGGGCAAAGTAACTAAAATTGAATTATACAAGAACGGTCAACTTGTTAAAGTAAAGGAAAAATAGCTACTTTCAATAAAGGCAAGTGAAGAAAGGAATCATCATATCACGGCGGGATTTTATCTTACTGAGTTCTTTGAGCATAGGAGCATTGTTTGTTCCTATTCCAGGATGTAAGAATGTTGACAAATCACACAAAGCGGGTTATTTAAGTGAAGAGGAGATTAAGATTCTCAATGCAGTTCTTGATGTTCTGTTTCCCGACGATGGTTTTGGACCTTCACATAAAGATTTCAATGCTACACAATACATTATAAATGTTTTAAATGACCCTTTCTATGATGGAGAGCTAAAGGTTTTCATAGTTGAAGGCATTGAACACATGAATTCATTTGCAAATTCATTATTTGACCGGGACCTGTCCGATTTGCCTTATGACCAAAAGCAAAAGGTTATAGAAAAAGCCCTTGAGAAAGGCGACAAATACGAACGATGGCTATCAATAATAATCACATTAGTGCTTGAAGCACTGCTTTCCGACCCACTTTATGGTGGAAACACAAACGAAATTGGCTGGAAATGGCTAAACCACTATATTGGAGTTCCCAGACCGGACGAAGAAACTTCATATCAACGGCTCTATCCATGGAAAAAATTTGACACAGCCAAGTGAGGGTTAAAGTATAATTTGCGTTAATTATTATTTCCAGAGATTCTTCGGCTATATTCATCAAGCAATTTTCTTTCTTCTTCGGTAAGACTGCTTAATCCTTCTTGCCTTATCTTATCAAGGATTCTATCTATTTCATCGTCCATAGGGGTTCTCTTAGGTTTCTTTCTCTTCTTGATTCTGAATGGCACGTATGGCTTTCGGCTTGGTTTCCTGAGCCACTTGACAAACAGGAAACCTGCAAGGGCTCCTCCAAGATGAGCTATATGCCCTCCTGTATTTGAAAATCCCAAAAACAGAATGTCTAAAATGATAAAAACAAGGGCAACAAATCTAAGCTCTACTCTGCCAAGCAGGAATAAATACAAAGGATAGCGGGGAGATATGGTCGTGGCGGCAAGTAGGAATGCCATGACAGAAGCCGACGAGCCGACTAACATAGCACTTTTGCTAAGGGCAGGGAGAAGATTATAAGAAAGTATAAAAGCGAATCCGCCGGCAATAGCGCCTATTAAATATAATCTCAGTGTATAGCGATACATAAGAAAAAGTTCAAAAATCTTACCGAACCAGTAGAGACCTATCATATTGAAAAGAAGATGCAAAAACCCTGAATGCACAAACGAATAGGTAATTATAGTCCAGGGCTTAAAAACAAATTCAGAAAAGCTAGCCGGCATAGCCACAAAGGAGTATATAAGGGAATAAATTTCATAACTGTTTGTGTACCTTACCACTAATTGGAAAACGAGAAATATAAGATATACAGCTATATTTAAAGCAATAAGTTTAGGTATCCATGACTTAGCTTTAAGGACGCCGTATTTAAAATCAATCCATATGTTCCACACTGCTATCTGGTGTCCTTGTATTTAACAAGTTGTTTTTTGAGTGAGGAGAGTGCTTTGTCTATTGCTTCTTCAAAGGTTGCTGCTCTGCCTTGAGCCATAAGGACGTTTCCGGGAACAAGGGCTTTTATTTCAATTTCTTTAGTGAAGTCGTTGTTATGGGCATTAAGCGTTTTGACATATATATCAAGAGCAGTTATGTAATTTTTAAATCTGTCTAACTTCTGAAGTTTCTTATCCAGAATTGCTTCCAGACCGTCGCTGATATCGGCATGTACTTTATGAATTATGTATTTCATGATGGTTTTATTTTGGTGTTATTGGCAAGTGGGTGAGTTTGATTGTAAACTTTCTTTATTTGTTCAACGGAAGTGTGTGTATAGATTTGTGTTGCTGCTAGTGAAGAGTGGCCAAGAAGTTCTTTTATTGCTATTAGTTGCACTCCTTTGTTTAGAAGTAGTGTTGCGAAAGAATGTCTTAACATATGTGGATGTACATTGCCGACCTGATAACCTGCCAAGAGAACCTTTAATTTTCGCTGTACCCATCTTGGATAAATAGGTTTCCCTGTGTCGGTGAGAAGCAACACCCCTCCCGTTATATTAAAATGCTTGTTTCTTAATGCTATGTAATACGCTATTTGTTTAAGCAGTTGTGTTGCGATAGGTACTTCTCGGGTTTTATTGCCCTTCCCAGTAACTATTATTACTTCTCTACCGAAATCAATGTCTTTATCTGTGATACTACATAGTTCTGAGACTCTCAATCCAAGGGCAATGGGCAAGACGAAGACGAGCCAATCTCGCCACTTGTCCCAGGGGTCTTCCCTGCAAGGTTTTAAATCTTCAATAATTTGTTCAAGAACTGATTCTTGAATATAGTTTGGTAATTTCTTTGATGTTGAAGGTGCCTCTACGGTCAATGCTGGATTAGCCGGCACAAGCTCCCTTGAAAGAAGAAACTTAAAAAATGAAGATAGAGTTGCTTTTTTACGACGTATGGAACGAGGAACTAAGCCATTCTTAAGCAGATAAGTAAACCACGCTTGAATGACCGAGGAATCTACTTCCGCCCACGATGAGATACCATACTGATTTGCCCACAATACAAACTTATTGAGGTCTCTTACGTACGTAGATACCGTGTTATCAGAGTACCGCCTTATTGATTTAAGATAAGTTTCAAAGGCGGCTATTTCTTGTAACATAGCTATTTATTCTTCCATCAGACGACGCATCTTTTCACGATATATTGCTCTAAGCAGCTGTTGTCTTCTAACCACTGATGGTTTCAAATAAACAAGATGTCTTTTATACTCTTCCACTATGCGAGCCTGCTCAACCAATCTCCTGAAATCCTTCAATGCCCTGTCAAGGGATTCATACCCTTCTACTGTCAATTCAACCCTTGGTGTTCTCATTCGCCTCTATTTACCCTTTGGTTAACACAAAGATAAGCATTTTAGTTCTCTTAATGTCTGACATACTTTTCTAACTCATCTTCAAAGAAGAACTTCTCTGCGAAGGCTGGTTTTAGTTCGTCCAACCACGTTGCCTCCTCATCATATTCAGCGAAAAATGGTTTATCTACCCAATCTGGATTACGTCCCTGAATCATTCTCAGGACAAGGACTTTCTTGCCATTGACCTGAGCTGGACCGAGCACCTCCACTTTTCCAGGGGTGGCACTCATGCTTGGTCCTCTAGCTGTTCTACCCAAGCCGCTGACATTTTTCCAAGCGTCTCTATAGATTTCCCATGCCCTAACGAGGGGTATTGCAAAAAAGTGATGGGCACCTGTGTCCCGAGCAACAAACATATAATATGGAATCATACCCATTTTAACCTGCTTCTTCCACATTGTTTCCCATAATTTGCTATCTGCGTTGATATGGTTAAGAACGGGGGACTGAGTCCTTATTACTGCCCCTGTATTGAGGATTCGGCGAGTTGCTTCCGCCACCGGCTCAGGTTCCAATTCACGCGGGTGATTGAAGTGAGCCATTATGGCAAGATGCTTTCCGCTGGTTACAATCTTTTCAAATAGAGTGAGCAATTCATCGGCATCCGGGTCTGAGATAAACCTATAGGGCCAATATGCCAGTGCCTTGGTACCGATTCTTATCGTTTGCAAGTGTTCAATATTAGCTTCCAGAATTGGCTCAATATATGTTCTCAAGATTTTTGTTCGCATAATCATTGGGTCTCCACCCGTAAAAAGCAAGTCTGTAACTTCTAGATGTGCCTTGAGATATTTAATAAGGAGGTCAACTTCACGCATAGCGAATTTAAGGTCGTCCATACCAACAAATTGGGGCCAACGGAAACAGAAGGAACAATAGGCATGACAAGTTTGACCCTGTGATGGGAAGAACAATACTGTTTCATTATACTTGTGCTGAACGCCTCTCAGCTTAATGCCATCAATTGAAGGTACGTTGTATTGTAATTGCCCTGCTGGATGCGGATTAAGTTGTAGTCTTATTTTATTAACTATTTCCCGTAATGTTGCCCTATCAACGCCCCTGTCAAGAGCTTCTTTAACTTGTTTATAGTGTTCGGGAAGGAGCATTTCTCTGACGGGAAAATTCAAAATAAACAACGGGTCATCAGGTGCATTATCCCAATCTATCAATTCATTGACAACATAATTATTTGTCTTGAAAGGGAGAACCTGTGCCACTACCTCAATAGCCTCAATCACTTCATGTGGAAGGTTCTGAACCTGGGGCAACTTCTTAAAGTTATGAAGCGAGTATGTTTTGTATTGGGGTTGCTGAGTTAATAACTGAGTCATAAGCCACAAGTTTACAGGGTTATTGTTTCATTAAACGTAAAATTATAGGGGGACTGCATCATCACAGCCCCCCATAGATATTTACGACACTGATTACGGAAATGTTTCAGAGTGTATTATCTGGCTTCGTTGAAGCGTCGTTCCACTTCCTCCCAGTTAACCACGTTCCACCAAGCCTCAATGTAGGCAGGTCTTCTCCATTGATAGCGAAGGTAGTAGGCATGTTCCCAGACGTCAAGCCCCAGGATTGGAGTACCACCTCTAAGGTTTTCATCGTCCAAAATGTCCATCAGTGGGTTGTCTTGATTGGGTGTTGACCCGATGAGCAATTTGCCGTTTTTAACGACGAGCCAAGCCCAACCGGAACCGAATCTGGAAGCGGCAGCTTGAGAGAAGAGTTCCTTAAAGCGGGCGAAGGACCCAAACTCAGCCTCAATGGCTTTAGACAATTCCCCACCGGGCTCTCCACCGCCATTGGGCTTCATTATTGTCCAGAAGAGGGAATGGTTGTAGTGACCGCCTCCGTTGTTTCTGACTGCTGTCCTGATGTTTTCAGGAACCCTGCTCAAGTTGGTCAGGATTTCTTCAATGGTTTTGGAGTCCCATTCTGTGTCTTTGATTGCTGCGTTGAGCTTTGCGACATAGCCACCGTGGTGCTTATTGTAGTGGATGTACATAGTAGCTGTGTCAATGTATGGTTCCAGTGCATCGTAGCTATAAGGTAATTCTGGTAGTTTCACTGCCATGGTCGTATGATTTTCACTGCTAAGTTACACAATTTGAATTGAATCTAAATTTTCTTGGCGAGGATTGCTACGAAAGAACCACTTGAAAACCCTTTCACTACTGGGTGTTCCTTAGTGAGCATCCAAGGGAAGTCAAAAAGTGTTTGAACTATAATCTCAACTGTGAAACCTGTCTGGTTAAGTAATTGAAACATGTCTTTTACAGTAAAGAATTTAGCGTGAGTATAGAAAGGGGGAATTTTATTTCTAAGATAGAAGTTTCCAACGAGCGAATTAGCGGGAATTATTCCTATAACGAGGTGCCCGCCAGACACAAGAATTCTGTTAACTTCTATTAATGCAATGTGTGGGTCTGCAAAGAAGCAAATTGACACCACAATTAAGGCTAAGTCAAAAGATTCATTACAAAATGGTAGCTCTTCTGCTCTTGCATTAACAGTTCTCAATCCTCTGCGTATAGCTATACTTGCCATTCCCTGAGCCGGTTCCACCCCTATATGAATCCCAAGAGGTAGTGCGAAACGACCTGTTCCAGAACCCACCTCAATACCTCGCTTAAATCCCGGCATAATAGACTTTATAGCTATTAATTCGCTTAGATATGCATACCAATGCTTAATATACCATGCATCGTATCGTCCGGCATTTTGTTCAAACATTTGTATGGCACGAGTCATATTCATTTCAAAATTATGTGATATAACTTTGTAAATCTGAAAATAGGAGCCGATGGAAATGTCTGTTGCTCATCCTACTGTTGAGGAGGTCCTTGAATCAATAGGGATTCGTCCCAAGAAGGTGTATTATCAACTCAGTGTTCCAGAATTAATTGAGCATAGCATTAAGAGGAATATGGTTTTTCTTTCGGACCGTGGTGCTTGTGTTGTTGACACAGGTCAATTTACGGGTCGTGCTCCAAAGGATAGATTTATAGTAAAAGATGAGTTGACTACCGACAGTGTTGATTGGGGAAGTGTAAACATTCCTCTTGAACCGAAACACTTTCAACAGTTGTTGGATGATATGAAGGAATTTATAAGGCAAAAAGAGGTATATGTAAGAGATGCTTATGCAGGTGCTGACCCAAAATATAGGAGACGCATTCGGTTTATAAACACGTATCCATGGCACAACTTGTTTGTTCATCACTTATTTATACGTCCCAGACGAGAAGAATTAAAGATCTTTGAACCAGACTGGTACGTGATTGCTTTGCCTAATTTCAAAGCGAGTCCAGACAGGCACGGTGTTCCACACGAAAATTTTGTGGTAATCAATTTTAGTAGGCGAATGGTAATAATTGGTGGCACTGCGTATGCCGGTGAAATCAAAAAATCCATATTCAGTGTTATGAACTTTGTTTTGCCTTATAAGGACAATGTTCTTTCAATGCACTGCTCTGCTAATACGGATAAAGCGGGTAATGTGGCTTTGTTCTTTGGGCTGTCTGGTACAGGGAAAACAACTCTCAGTTCAGACCCAGAACGGTTGCTGATTGGTGATGATGAACATGGCTGGACGGAAGACGGTGTGTTTAATATTGAAGGTGGCTGCTATGCTAAAAGTATTAACCTAGACCCTGAAAAGGAACCAGTTATTTACAAAGCAATCAGGTTCGGAACTATCTTGGAAAACGTTAAATTTTTTCCAGGAACCAGAACGGTTAATTACGCAGATGCCTCTAAAACCGAGAACACCAGAGCTGCCTACCCGCTATACTACCTTGATAATTCTTATGTGCCTTCAGGTATGGGAGATCATCCAAAGGATATATTCTTCTTAACTTACGATGCTTATGGTGTTTTGCCACCTATAGCTCGTCTAACAGAAGAACAGGCAATGTATTACTTCTTATTAGGCTACACTTCCAAGGTAGCAGGCACAGAAATAGGAATCAAAGAGCCACAACCCAGTTTTTCAGGATGCTTCGGGGCTCCCTTTATGCCCCTTCCACACACGGTATATGCAGAGATGCTTGGTGAACGGATTCGCAGGCACAATGTAAGGGTGTGGTTAGTAAATACTGGTTTGACGGGTGGTCCTTATGGTGTTGGTAAGAGGATGTCTTTGCCACACACAAGGCGTCTGGTTCGTGCCGCTATGAAAGGGGAACTGGACAATGTGGCTTACATTACCCTTCCGATTTTCAATTTGCAGATTCCTGAACGTGTTCCTGGGGTTCCGAGTGAGATATTAAATCCTCGTAATACATGGGCTGACCCGTCTGAGTATGACAAGGTTGCAAGGCAACTGGCACAGAAATTCATAGAACACTTCAAAAAGAATTATGCAGATAAGGTGAAAGGTAGTATATTAGCAGGTGGACCTGTGTTGTGACAAAACTGACATTAATAACTGGACTCTGGTTTTCTGTTGCCACGTGGGGGCAGTCGGTTGAGCTAGCACCGGTTTGGTCTGTCCGAAATAATCCCTTTGCGTTGTTGCAGGGTCAGGTAATAGGGGCTGGCGAACTCACGCTTATTGGAGAAAGGAAATATGGTACTAAGGAAAGTTTATGGTTCGGTGCTGGCTTTTCGTATTTAACTTTTTTAGGTAGGGCATTTTGGCGTTCTTTATTAGAAGAAGGAATTAATAATCCGAATGCGGAAATTGATATATCTTCCGGTTTAGGGTTCAGAATCGTTCTTGGTCAACGATGGTATTTTGACAAAAATGGGCACTTGTTAGAAGGGTTTCATTTCGGACCCCTTGTTTCTGCTCATTTCTTCTATTTGCACTTTTCTGTTGATAATGAACCTTTTGTTATGCAATACAGAATTTTTAATTTTATTCTTCCAATTGGATATACAGTATACTTATCAGATTTGCTCTCTCTGGATGCTCTCATCGGCTATAATTACAGACTTCATATTGCAACTATAACATACAAACCGAGAAGATGGATAAATGCCACCCGTCCTCTCATTTCAGGTCATTGGCTATGGTTCTCTATCTATGTTAGGTTTGCCCTTTCATATAGCGGATGATAGCTATTACTACATCATCATTAAACTCAATCATATCAGAGCCATAGTATTCTTTCAATTTACCAATGAACTTGTTAAGGACTTCTTCAGCAGAATCGGAAAGCGATACATTTGCCTCAGCGAGCAATCTAGCTATCCCCTCTTCTCCAAGGAATCCTTTACCAGACAGTTTTAATTCTGAGAGTCCATCAGAATATATAACGAGGAAGCCAGGCTCCTTCAATGTTATGCACATCTCCGTAGATGAAGCCATCTCAATTAATGATATAGGTGGTAATCCTTTGTCCAATAATATTCTCACTTGCGATTCAGTTACCCATATTGGCGGAGGATGCCCACATCTAACAACTTCAAGACCTTGTCTCTTGGCACATACCCACACCATGGTTATGAACTTTTCCTGAGCCTGAAGGATGCCCTTTGTGGCACCTTCAACGGACAAAGGAATCTGCGAAGAGGCACAGTTTTCAAATGACATAGCATCTAAAACACCCCGTAGGTAAGCCATTATAAATGCCGCTTGTATGCCTTTTCCACTGACATCTGCTAGCATAAAGGCAACTGATTGGCCATATTGCTTCCACCAATAAATGTCACCACCCACTTCCTGAGCAGGTTTGAAAAACACCGAAATTTCCACTATGTCGCTTTCAAAAGATGAGTCAGGCAGCAGATTTAATTGCACTGTTCGTGCCGTTTCAAGTGTTATCTGAGCCCTGGTAATCTCCTGCTGTCTTTCAACGGACTCTTCATAAAGTAATAATATAGAAATTTGATAAGCCATTTCTTCAAGAAGCCTCACCAAATAAACATCAAATCCATGCCTAACTGTTTTAAAAGCACAAAGGACCCCACGACACCGCCCCTCCAAAACAATTGGTATTATGCACAAAGAACGAACGTTAGGTTCATTCTTGACATTATTATCAATTATGTAAGAACAAGAATCTATAGAGGCATCACACAGGACCATCAATCTCGTTTTAGATGGAATTGCTCCATCCTCAATGGTGATTCCCCTTTCTGGAATTTTTACTACTATCCCATCTGCAGAAGTCCTTTCCTTTGCTCTATTAGCTAGAGCAATGACCCAATTCTCAAAGGGTTTGTTCTGAGTTATTAACATTTCCATGAAGCGTTCCGCTTCCCTAAATTCCTCAATGACCCCACGCAAGGGAAAAATTATTATCATACCCAAAAAGGAGATAAGAGCATAAGCACCAATAAATCCAGTCACCATCACCCATGCACTATTGCGATAAAACGGAACAAGCAGATAAGTTAACAGCTCTGAACTTCTTAAAGATTCAAGTATGAAATAAAGTGACACCACAACAAAAGTTATTGAAACTAAAGATTGAAACAGCTCTTTCCTAGTTATGAACAACAACCATCGCAATTGAAACAGAAAATATAACAGTCCGATAGATAAAACGATTAAAATACCTATTGAAACTGAAGGTTCATAGAAAAACATATTATATAAGTGTGTTGCAATTATAGTAATCTCAAGAAGACTCCATAAAATATGTTCCCTCTTTCCCCCTTTGAACAGAACAAGTTTCCTAATAAACAACAAGGTTGACGACAGCCCCACTGCAATTATAATAAGTCTAAGAAAATAACTTACCGACCTAATTTGAACTATTTCAACTTCTGAAAATGCAAGCTTTATCAGTTGTTCAAGAAATCCCGAAGCTGTTATAAACAAAGCTGCCACGACCCAAACCATGGAGAAACTAAAAATCTCTCGTTCAATAACATAACTTCTAACAAGCACATATATAATAGCAAAAGTAAAAGCCAGGATTAAGGTAACGTCTTCCTTTCTGGGTATATAGTTAAGCCATTCTGGGGGTAGAATACTGAAATAAACCATTAAGATTCCAAGGGAAAGCAGTATAAATAGCAAGAACCACAATATAACTCTTAGCCTAATCACATAACTAAAATAGGCAATATATTTAGAAAATAGTTGTTATAGCTACATGCTAGGGAAACCAACTAACAAAATCCCTCAAATGCCTGAGTTATTATTTCAGCCACTTCTTCAGGCGTCCTGCCTTCTATCTCGTATCTGGGCATAAACCAGACCAACTGACCGTTTTTGAATAATGCTAATGAAGGCGAAGAGGGAGGGAAAGGCTGCATATATTCTCTTGCCCTCGCAGTTGCTTCAAGGTCAGCCCCAGCAAACACTGTTCCTAAAAATTCTGGCTTTTTACGTGCCTGCTCCAAAGCTAATTTAAGCCCCGGTCTGGCAGCCCCTGCTGCACATCCACATACCGAATTGACAAATATAACAGCTGTAGACTTCTTAGCCTTTTCCAAAAACCTGTCAACATCTTCCGGGGTTCTCAGGTCCTCAAAACCGGCAACTAAAATGTCTTGTCTCATCGGCTCCACTATCTCTTCTGGATAATACCCCATTTTTATCTTATTTTTTCAAATCTAGCTTGAAATTCCTTTTTCAAAAAGGAAATGCATTCGTTAATAACAACTTCAACATCAGTAATAATTCCCTTAGCTAAGGAGTTCGCAAGATAAACATTAAACAACAGGGCAGCAACAGTCATAGGTCCCACCCCTCCTGGAACGGGCGTAATAGCCTTAACTATCTCACGAACTTTCGGGTCAACATCACCTGTCAACTTACCATCATCATCAACATGAATACCAACATCAACTACAATCATATCGGGATTGACCATCTCAGATTTTAACCAATGTTTCTGTCCAACAGCAACAATTACTATATCAGCATTTCGTAAGTGTTCTGGTACATTCCTACTTCTGGAATGACAGATTGTAGCTGTAGCATTTGCCCATGAAAATTTTCTAGAAACAAGCAATGCCAAAGGTGTCCCAACTATGTTACTTCTCCCTATCACTACTACATTTTTTCCTGCTAATGAGATATTATAGTAATGTAAGAGTAATAATATTCCGAGGGGAGTTGCCGATATAAATCTTGGTGTTGAACGAGCCAAAAGCCCCAGATTCTCCGGGGTGAAGCCATCAACATCTTTTTCCGGTGGAATATGTTTAATTATTTCATTTTCACTAAGATGGTCAGGCAAAGGCAGCTGAACTATTAGACCATCAAAACGCTGTGATGCTACCCTTATCTTGTTAATAAGGTCTTCTTGTGTTATATGTGTGTTAAAATGGATCAATTCGGCTCTGATACCCACTTCACTGGCAGCCTTAATCTTATGACCCACATATACTTTACTTGCGGGATTATCACCGACCATAATTATTGCGAGAGATGGGTCTGTCCCCTCTGCCTCAATTTTGCCTCTTATCCACTTCTTGAGAGCAATGGATACTGGCTTGCCTTTTAGTAACTCAGTCATCAGAGATAATTACTCTACTCTTTTAATAGAGCAACCTTCCGGTTCCCATCCCGATACTTGTCTATTGATAAGCAAGCAGGAGCTACTCACTTTGCTTGTGAACCGCCGAGGGGGTCCTGCCTGTCCGGAGAAGTTGCTTGCTCTTGTCTAACAACAACACCCTTTATATATATTACTTTAACTGGTGTTTTAGCATTTGAGAAGATAGTAATTGCCTTAGTGAATGGTCCTGGACGCCCCTTCGTATTATATTCCACTGTAATCTTAGCTTTTTGACCTGGCATAATTGGTTCCTTGGGCCATGTGGGCACTGTGCATCCACAGCTAGCTCTAACATTTTGTATAATCAAAGGTTCCTTTCCTACGTTAGTAAACCAAAAATCATGTTTAACTTTAGGACCTTCTGGTATTTCACCAAAGTCCCACACTTCGTGTTCAAATTTGAATTCAGGGGCATTAGGGTTTGTTGCTTGGGTTTGCTGTTGTTGAGCTTGCTGAAATGCCATCAATGCTACCATCCCGGCAACTGCCATTACCGTCCCAATCACTGTCTTTAATCTCATGGCTTCCTATTTTTATTTTGTTATTTACAAAGATAAACTCATAACTTTAAACGAGCAAAAAGTGTGCCATAGTGTATTATAAGGGATTAATAATATGCAGTAATCCTCCCTTTCCAGAAGGAGATGGTGGCAGATTGGCTATGCGACAGGATATCAAAAGCGTTATCCAACACAACACACATATTCATTGGGATGCCATTGTGTTATGGAGTGAGGACATGGTTTCTACTGCAAGATGGTTAGACAATCAGGATGGTATTAATAGTTACTGGATTTTTGATAAACCAGTCATAAACCCGTTCAATTTTTTTCAGGGAAACCCAGAGCATATTGAACGGTTCGTATCAACCAGTGTAATTAAGGAGGTTTTTAAAATAATCCGAAAGAGCAAGTATAGTGTTATTGTATTGAACGGGATTTACAGTGGTGCCTTGGCATTACTACTGCACAACGATTCTCGTCCGGTTGTAATTTATAGGTCTCATAATATTGAGCATCTTTTGTGGCAACAAGTTATAAACTGTAGATTAACAACCTTTTCTCAAGTTCCACTCTCATTCTATGCTTTAAATGAAGCTGTGAAATATAGAAGTTTTGAGAGGGCTGTCTGGCAACAGGTAGATGAAATATGGTCAATCGGTTATCATGACACACTTGTAATTAGAAAAGAAAACAGGAATGTTAAATGGGTCCTTCCAGAGTTTTCTTATAGCGGTTCAGAAAAGGGGTATACGGAACCAGATGGCTTAACAGCTTTTCTTTTAACATCATATCAATGGTTTCCTAATAAATTAGGCTTGCTTTTTTGGCTAAAGAACATCTTTCCCAAGATTTCAAAGTCCCTATCTGGCTGGAAATTCATCATAGGAGGATTAGGTACAGAGGCATTGCGTAGGTTTGCAAAGGAAAATCTTGAAGTTGTTGGATGGATAAATAATCCTGGAGAATACTTCGTGAACTTTTCTGTGTTTTTTGTTCCGGTCTGGATATCATCTGGCGTACGGGTAAAGATTATTGAGGCTGCTTTGCATGGAAAGGTTATAGTTTCAACCTTTGAAGGAATAAAGGGTCTTCCACTGGTCAAATGGAAACACTATATTCCAGTTGATAAAACTCCCCAATCGTGGATTAAAGCCTTTAAATGGATAGAACATAATCGTGAAGAAGCGCGGCAAATAGCAACCAGAGGAAGGCGATATATTATCAAACTACTAAGGGAGTACAGCAAGCAACTTATAAAGTTATGAAAAAGAAAACAAACAAGTAAAGCCATAGGACGTCAACAAAATGCCAGTATATTGCCACTAATTGGTATGGCAACACTTCCCGCAGGGTAACCTTACGTTTTCGGATTGCCAAAGCAAGCCACAAGAGGGCAGCTAATCCTCCGATAACGTGGACAGCGTGTGCCCCGGAAATTATGTAGAAAAAGCTTTCTGATACGGTTCCTTGCAGAATCACTCCCTGTGCAGTCAGTTGCAGCCAACCTATCCACTGTCCAGCAAGAAAAAGGGTTCCAAGGGCAAAAGTTAACCATACAAGCCCTTCAGCCAATGAATAATGCCCTATTTTGAAAGCCCTATAGCCATAATGCAAAGTCAAACTACTCAAAAGAATAATGATTGTGTTTACCCAGAATATTAATGGCAGGTCGTATGATAACCATTCTTTGGTGCCCCTCTGAACAATATAAGCACTTGTTAACCCGGCGAAAAACATTACTATGGAGACAATGCCGAGAATTAGCATTAATTTATATGTCTGATATTTTCTTGAAGGTGGCACTACCGGCTGTTGAATACCGTTCCCACTCATATTCCAATGAATTTAAGCAGAATGAAGATTGAGTAATGAAGTGGCAACATCAGAAGATTCACCACAAGGAACTGCCTTAATGTCCTCTCATCTCCGTTTTTATTAAACTTAACCCAAACCTTGATTATCCAAACGATAAAAACAGCTGTCACAGCAAGCACCGCCAACCAATTAAGACCCACTATTAAGCCCACAGGAATCATAATTAATGGAGGGAGGATAGAGGCGATAAGTAAGGCTAAGTTAAACTGTGTTGGAGCCCTAACTTTAGTCCCGATTATAGCATATTGCTTTTCATAAAGTTTGAGAATTATCCAAGTATGGGGATACTGCCATATAAACTGAACCATGAATAAGAGAGCAGCTACTGTCCAATTTTGAGGCGATGCCACCAATACACCTATTGCAGCAGGCAACGCACCTGACAAGGAGCCCAGTTCAACAGCACGTGAGGTCCTACGTTTTAGGACAGTATAGCCTGCAATATATGCTATCCAGGCTATAGTTCCCAAAAGGAATGCACACCAACATAGCATCCCTAAGAGAAACAGAGCAAGTAAAAATCCTATTATTACAAAACATATCGCTATGACGGGATGGATTAACCCAGTGACAAGGGGACGGCTCGCCGTCCTCTCCATAAGAGCATCAATGTCACGTTCCAAGTACTGATTTAATGCGTTTGCTGACATAGCGAGTAGCAAGCCCGCTGTCCCAAGCAAAACAACCTGCTGCCAAGAAACCGACTCTGCTACTATAAAATATGCGGCAAGGGACGAAAATGCCACAGATAAAGATAATCTGAACTTTCCAAGCTCCAGAAACGCTTTTAAGTAATCTACAATCCTGACTATAGCAGAATCCCTTGCTTCGGCTTTTTCAACTACAGGAGCCTTACTCATAACAAGCACATAATGATCTGCAAATTACCAGTTTATGCTACCTCACCAGTTACCTTCTCTGGTTCTTTCTTAACTCGCTCGGGAGGAACATGTTGTGGAACATAATCAGAATCCTTAAGATATGGAGGCGAATACTCATAAGCCCACCTGTAAACAGTCGGGATAGGACCTTTCCAGTTTCCGTGTCCCGGTGCCATATCTTCAGTTGTCCATTCCAGAGTGGTTGCCTTCCATGGATTGTTAGAAGTTGGTTTCTTACCTCTGAACATGCTATAGAAGAAGTTATAGAAGAAAATCAACTGCCCTGAAAATCCAATTATTGCAGCAATAGTGATAAACACATTGATATCTTGCCATTGAGAAAGATAATCAAATGACTGGAAAGAATAATACCTCCTGGGAACGCCTGCCATACCCATATGGTGCATAGGAACGAAGACTAGTAGAGCTGGAATGATAGTGAAAAGGAAGTGAATATATCCCAAGGTTCGGTTCATCATCCTACCAAACATTTTGGGGAACCAGTGATATATAGCAGCGAACATAGCTAAGAGCGCTGAAACCCCCATTACCACGTGAAAGTGTCCAACGACAAAATAAGTGTCATGAAGCAAAATATCATTAACAGCATTTCCAAGGAATATACCCCCAAGCCCACCGATTATGAACGTTGCTACGAACCCAAGAGCAAAAACCATTGCAGGGGTTAGACGCAAATTACCTTTCCAGATAGTGAAAATCCAGTTAAATACTTTGACTGCTGATGGGATAGCAATAGCAAGGGTCATATACATGAACACTGAGCCAAGGAATGGATTCATTCCAGAAACGAACATGTGATGTGCCCAGACCAGGAATGATAAGAACATTATTGAAGCCATAGAAATAACCATAGCTGTGTAACCAAATATTGGCTTTCTACTATTTACTGCAAGTACTTCGGAAACCAGACCCATTGCAGGAATGATGATGATATAAACTTCAGGGTGACCGAGGAACCAGAACAAGTGTTGATATAGGATTGGGCTACCGCCATAATTGGGCAAAGCCTGCCCGTTAAAGAATATTTCTGAGAGATAGAAGCTTGTACCCAGGTGTCTATCTGCAAGTAGCAAGACCCCGGCAGCAAGCAATACAGGGAATGAAAGGAGACCAAGGACCGAGGCAATAAACATTCCCCACACGGGAAGGGGCAACCGAGCCATTGTCATTCCCTTGGTTCTCATGTTGAGAATAGTGGTAACATAATTTAAACCTCCAAAAAGAGCAGAGACAATAAACAGCACAATACTAACAAGCCATAAATCCATACCAATGCCCATATTAGGTAAGTCCTTCAGTGCTGAAAGGGGCGGATACGCAGTCCAGCCTGAAGCAGCAGGTCCCCAAGGTAGAAAGATAGAAACGAACATAACTACGCTGGCAAGGAAGAATGTCCAATATGACAGCATATTAAGGAACGGAGATGCCATATCTCTAGCTCCAATCTGGAGGGGAACGAGCAGATTTGCAAACGTTCCGCTCAAGCCTCCTGTAAGAACAAAGAAGATCAAGACTGTTCCATGGATAGTTATAAGCGAATTATAGAAATTGGGGTCCAAAATTCCACCTTCTCCCCACTTGCCTAAAATCACCTCTAAAAATGGTAATGGAGTATCTGGATATGCCAACTGCAACCTAAAAACAAGGCTCAATAATCCACCCATAACACCCCAGAACATACCAGTGAAAAGGAACTGCTTGGCTATGACCTTATGGTCCATGCTGAATATATACTTGCTGATAAAAGATTCAGCTTTATGCCATTTCTTCCAGAAGGAATGACCATTGTGGTGACCGTTGTGATGCCCTTCTACGTGTGATTCCTCCTGGGTAGCACCCTGCCTAAGCACTTCACTCATGGCTTCAACTATTTTTGAATGTTATCACTTTCACTCAGAGTTATTATTGTTGCGATTCTGCTAATGCAGCTTTGTTTTTGTTATAGGTTTCGTACCACGCTGTCTGTTTACTTAACCATTGTTCAAACTCCTGTGGTTCCACAACGTCAAGTGTAGTTCGCATACTTGAGTGTCCTGAGCCGCACAACTCGGCACATGCCACCTCATATATGAAGTTTTCATTACCTGTTCTCTCCCTCATCTCCTCAGTGGTATACTTAGGAGTAAACCACATGAATGTAGGTACACCAGGAACTGCATCCATTTTCATTCTGAAAGCTGGAATGAAGAAGCTATGAATAACATCTTTTGACCTAATATGTAAAGCCACTGGCTTATCCACCGGAACTTTAAATTCTGTTGTAACAATATCATCGTGACCTGCGGGGTCATTGGGGTCTATGCCCAACGGATTGTCAGGGCTAATAAGACGCCAATCTCTTTTTCCAAATTTACCATCAGGCCCGGGGTATCTAAAAAGCCAAGCAAATTGATAACCCGTAACTTCGACCTTAACAGCATTTTCTGGAGCGGGCGACATTATTTTAAACCAATACCAACCTGATGGTAAAATGAGAATCATTAATCCTATTGCCACAGCGACAACAATAGCCATCTCAACTTTTATTTTTCCTGGAATATACTCAGCTCGACGTTCCTTACGCCCGTAATATCTAATAATGTAGACAAATAACATGGTTGTGGTTATAAGAAACACAATGCCGGTTGCAATAACATTTAAGTCATTAATCGTTTGTATCCATACTCCTTGCACTGATGCTGGCTCAGGCAATTTCCTTTCAAGGTAATACCAGACACTATAAGCAGAAGCAAGCATTCCCCCAACATATATGATTATAAACAATGCCCATGCAGTTCTCTTATTGTGGGAATCCGAAAATTCTTCAGGATTCTTGTTTAATTCAATCAGATGCCCTATTGAAAAGATTATCCAAGCGAGAATAAAGATTCCCGCCACCAACAGCATGAACTCCCCAAACGTCATTGTCCTCAGGTTTTATAAGTTAAACTTTCTTTGAAGTACGGATGTTTCTCTGGCACTATTGGTGCTCTCCTCAATGACCTCATAGTTACAAAGATAAACAATCCCGCCATAAAACTCAAAACGCCAAGGTCAACAATACTGAATGTCCAGTGGTCAAGATAATGAGCGTGATATACAGACGGTTGCACCAACAGCCACATTTCAAGCACATGCCCCGTTAAGATAGAGAATGCGACAAAAGTCAGCACCCACGGCTTCCTCTTGGCACTTCTGGACATAAGGGCAAAGAAAGGAATAGCAAAGTTCAACACAATAATGAGGTAAAACAAAATTCTATGTTCTTTAAACCTTAACAGGTGCCACGCCGTTTCCTCTGGAATATTAGCGTACCAGTGAAGCATATATTGGGAATACCACAAATATGCCCAGAAGATGCTAAATCCGAACATATACTTACCCAAATCATGTAAATGCTCATCTCTTATATGAGGATTTATTCCATGTTTTCTCAACCACAAAACCCAAAGGACAATTACAGCGATCATTGAGACCCAGACAACAGCGAACAAGTACCATCCAAATAAGGTGCTATACCAGTGAGGGTCTGTGGACATTACCCAATCAAAAGCAGCCAATGTGCTAGTTACTGCAAAAACAGCCAAGAAAAGGCCTGATACGAACTGAATTCTCTGCCAATATCTAAGATTACCCGTTTCGTCAAGCTTCTGAGAAAGATTTCTTAACCAATAAGCAAAAATCATCCACAACACAATGTAGGTTACCGAGCGGAAACTGAAAAAGGGAACATTTAACCACTTAGATTTATGAGCGATTAGTGGGTCATAATACTCAGAATCTGGGTTAATAAGCTCTTCATGGCTCCAATGATATAGAGTATGAATATCCAAAAGACTAAGAAGTAATATTACACCTGCTGGAAACACAAAAATCATCAGTGCCTCTGGCACTCTAAGGAAAGCCACTTGCCAGCCCCCGTGAGCAATTGTATGCACGGCAATAAAGAACGTGGCTGCCAAGCCCATACCAAGAAAGAAAACAGAGTATGTAAGCCATGATGATACAAAATGTACATGGCCATCAACAAAATATCCTATTATAGCAGCCACCAAGCCCAACGCCATTAATCCAATAGAGAGCTGCAATGGTTTCTTCCAAGCCCTATGATTTGCGTGTTCCAGATTCATCTTTTTTGTTTTTTACAAAGTTTTTAATGTATCTATTTGATGTGTTTGTTGATAGTCCGCAAGAGACTTTCCTTCTTTTTTCAGTCTTTGTTCTTGAAGATGTCTAATGTAATGGACTACTTCCCATCGCTCCCTAGGTGAAAGCTGATAATTAAAAGCTCCCATTAGATTTTTTCCATAAGTGATAACGTGAAATATTTGACCGTCTGATAAGGCATAGATTCTATCTTGATAATAAGTTGGTGGAGGTGGAAACCCTCCTATTTCAACTACTGTACCGTTACCCTCTCCTGTGGTTCCGTGGCAGGGTGCACAATAAATTTCATACAGTTGTTTGCCTTTTGCTATGACTTCTTCCGTTTTTGGAAGTGGGTTTTTGATTGCTCTTGCTTGTTCATAACCTTCTGGAGTGTTAGGTATAGTGTATTGATAATATCCATCTGTTATTTGTTCTGAGCCATACGGAATCACTCCATCAGGTGGATAAAACCTCATGGCGCTATCGCTCCCGAAAGGTGCCTCATCTAAAGGTTCCCAAGCTATGGAAGTAAACATATCGGGATACCAGATGTATCCCGGATGGTCTTCTGAGGCACACCCTCCTAATAAAGCCGCTGTTACAATCAATAGGAAGTATGACTTTTTCATCTTCACTCCAATTTTTAGGTGATTACAACGTCTTCTGCAGCGTTTACTTTTTTGTATTCAGCACTGAATTCATTAGCCAACTGTTTTAAGAAATTTTCATCGGCATTTTCATCAAGCAAGATAGCAAACATATAGTCTGTCACTCGTGGATCAATAGGATGTGCTTTCATCATTGGGACAAGCTTGCTAACTATAAACATAATAATTCCCATTCCGTAAGCAGAAGTCAGAACAGTTGACTCAAAGGTGGGAGGCACAAATGAGGGCCATGGAATGTATGGTTTACCGCCAAATACAATTGGATAACTATATCTCATCATCCATATCATAACAAGCAGTGCGGCAGCTCCCATAGTGAAGCCTATCCAGAATCCTGCTTTTGGTAATCTGCTTTCAGGCACCTCCAGAATGTGTTCAACCTCCTCTACCGGCACTGGTGAATAAACATCCAACACTGGTTGGTCTGCCTCTTTAAGCCTCTTGACAATCTCCACAAGCCTGTGTTCATCATCCGTTAGAATAACCTGAAAAATTCTCTCTTTTTTCATAGCTACAATTAATTTTCAGTTTCTACTACTGAGCTTGACTTCTTTCTCTTTAACAAAGCCATTTCGCTACCAAGTATATGTTTAATCTCAGAAATTGCTATCACAGGGAAAAATCTGATAAACAGGAAGAAAAGAGTGAAGAACAACCCAATTGTTCCAATGTAGATTGAGACTTCCACCCACGAGGCGAAATACATTGACCACGCGGAAGGCAAGTAATCCCTGTGCAGCGAGGTTACTACAATAACAAACCTTTCAAACCACATGCCTATGTTAACAAGTATTGATACTATGAATGTCCACCAAAGATTTCTTCTAAACTTACGTATCCAGAATGTCTGGGGAAATATGACGTTACAAGCCATCATAATCCAATATGACCACCAATATGGACCAAAAGCCCTATTCCAGAATGCATACTGCTCATAGATATTACCTGAATACCAAGCGATGAATAGCTCTGTTAGGTAAGCTGTTCCGACTATAGAACCTGTTGCAAGCAAAATCTTATTCATATATTCAATATGGTCAACTGTGATATAATCTTCCAATTGCATAGCCTTGCGTGCAATTAAAAGAAGGGTAAGAACCATACCAAATCCAGAGAAGACGGCACCAGCAACGAAATATGGAGGGAAGATAGTTGTGTGCCATCCCGGTATGACAGAGGTAGCGAAGTCAAAGCTAACTATTGAGTGGACAGATAGGACAAGTGGTGTTGCCAATCCAGCCAAGTGCAAGCTGATTGTCTCCCAGCGCTGCCATTGTTTTAATGAACCCAACCATCCAAAAGATAAAATTCCATAAATTTTACGCTTGATAGATGACTTGGTATAATCTCTGATTATTGCAAGATCAGGAATTAAACCAATATACCAGAAAAGAAGAGACACTAGGAAATAGGTTGTTATAGCCGTGACGTCCCAGAATAGTGGTGAGTTAAAGTTCACCCAGAGGGGACCACGAGAGTTAGGATACGGGAAAATAAAGAATACTACTAAGTGTCTACCAACGTGCAATAACGGGAATAAGCCAGCACACATAACAGCGAAAATGGTCATTGCTTCCGCTGACCTGTTGACAGCCGTTCGCCACTTTTGTCTAAAAAGCAATAAAATTGCAGAGATTAGTGTTCCGGCGTGACCGATACCGATCCACCAGACAAAATTGATAATTGCCCATCCCCAGCCAATGGTTCTGTTAATGCCCCATTCACCAATACCAAAAAAGATTGTTCTACCTATGGCATATAACCCCCATAGCAAAGCCAAAGAGGAAGCTGTTAAGCCTAAGTACCAGAGCCACGACGGTTTCCCTAAAATTGGGCGTAAGATATCCCTTGTTACGTCTTTGTAGGTCTTTTCTCCCTTAACCAGTACCGGTCTTAATGGTGATTCGTATCCCTGCATGGATTAAGCATTTTGTTTTGAACGGTTGCGAATTTTGGTCATGTAAGCAACAGAAGGTAAAGTATGTAATTCTTCCAGGACATAGTAGACTCGTTCGTCCCCTTCAATTAGTTGCGCTACCTCTGCTGACTTGTCAGCACCATCACCGAACTTAATTGCCCCTGTTGGGCAAGCAGCCTGACATGCTGTTTTGATTTCCCCATCACGAATTTTACGTCCTTCTGCTTTCGCTTTAAGTTTTGCTTCTTGAATTCGTTGGATGCAGAAGGTGCATTTTTCCATTACGCCCCTGCTCCTGACAACAACATCAGGATTGAGGATCAAACGATTCTTATCATTGGCAAATGGTCCATCCTCTACAATCTTCTCATTCATTGGGAATGAATCAGCCCCCGTATAATCATACCAATTGAATCGCCTGACCTTATAAGGGCAGTTGTTAGCACAATACCTTGTCCCTATGCATCTGTTATAAGCCATTTGGTTAATACCATCTACGCTACTGTTAGTGGCGGCGACAGGACATACGTTCTCACAAGGAGCGTGGTCACAGTGCTGACAGAGCATTGGTTGATAGACTGCATCTGGATTCTCAGGGTCTCCAGAATAATAAAGGTCTATCCTTATCCAATGCATTTCATGGACGCGTCCAACTTCCTCTTTACCAACTACAGGAACATTGTTCTCATTGTCGCAAGCCACTACACAAGCCCCACAGCCAATACATAGAGATAGGTCAATTACCATATCCCAGTGCTGAACAAACTCACGCTCAGGATAGAATGTTGTCTTACGAAGCTTCTTAATTTTCTCTGTATCTGCTCTTTCTTCATTCCCACTCCAGGGATTTTGCTTCCACTCCTCCAGAGAGGTTTCCCTGACTATTGGTCTTCCTTCAATGTTAAAGTGCTCTTGAGTGGAAACAATCTGATAGGTTTGATTGAGTTTCTCCACCTTTATGCCCCCTGAGACCCAAGACACATAATAATTTCCTCCTTGCTTCACTAATGATGCAAAAGGAAAAGCATTTTTACCAGTTTGTGCCACTTTGCCATCAGCAGTCCTTCCATATCCAACAGCTATAGCATATACACCATGAGATATTCCTGGTTGAACAACAATTGGCAATTCAACCGAATAGGTACCACTACCTTTCATCAAAGAAACCTTGACTAAATCACCGGTCTTATATCCTTGTTCTTTAGCGTAAGAAGGACTAACAGCAACATAGTTATCCCAAACGACCTTAGTCAGTGGGTCAGGGGTTTCCTGCAACCAAGCATTGTTTGAATAGCGACCAGTTCCTATAATTGGCTCATAGAGATAAACAGAAGGTTTTGATATTTCCACGTCCTCAATTTGTGATGCCTCAGTAACAAATTGTGCCCAATCTACAGAACTTTCTTGCCCATTCTCAGTAGTTTGAACACCGTCGTTTTTCAAGAAATAGTATCCGTCATGTATGGTCTGTTGCCACAAAGATTCTGCCTCTTTCTCTGTTCCATAAAGTGGATATATGTTCTGTGCCCAGAAGGTCTTCAGGTAAGAATAAAAGTTTTGATTTTTGTCCAGCCAAGCCAGCAATACGTCTTCAAATTGCTTGGCATTATATAGTCCGGTAAAGACCGGTTGAGCAATAAAGTATACTCCTTCTTTGGGTAGATAATCTCTCCAAGATTCATAAGGCACAGTAGAAGGCAGGACCCATTCACTCAACTGCCCTGTCTCGTGATTCTTTTCCGCTAACGTGATAACATGTTTGACTTTCTTAAGAGCTTCTGAAAACACCACTGGATAGGCATAATCATATGCCGGGTTGACATCATATAGTATTAAAACATCAACCTCTCCTTTATTCATCTCGTCAATCAGTTCAAAAAATTGTTGATCACTGCCCTGTCTGATATATAAAGGCTTTTCAATATCTGCCAGCCTACTATCATAGGCACCAAGCAAGTAGTTAATAGCAAGGGCAAACATTTGTCCTTTCAGGTCATTGGGTCCATATAATACAAGTGCATATCCAGGTGCTGAGAGCAATTTTTCAGAAACTTCAGCAACATACTTTTCAAGGTCTTGAGACAGGGATACAGAGAAAGTTGGAAGCCCGGAATCTGTTTTCTTGGCAATAGCATTATACAGCCCTATTATGAATGGCAAGTGTTCTCCTGCTTGTAGCTTATAGCGATAATCAGCATTACTACCAGTGAGGCTATACCTTGCTTCTGCTTGGAGGTGCAATAACATTTCAGGAGAGTCCTTAGTGACTCTTCTGGCAACACCATAGCGACGAGCCATCTCCCCAGCGGAGAGCCATCCTCCAAGGAAGTCAGCTTCCACACCCAAGACAACCTTAGCCTTGTCTATTCTATAGTCTGGGACAGCTCGCTTTCCAAATGCTTTCTCATGAGCATCCAGCAGAGCAGAAAATGAAACAACATCATACTGAACGTGCTTGGCATCAGTAAAGGAAGACAAAAATTCGTCAATTAGTTTTTTAGTGGCAGGGCTAATAATTGTTGGTGTAACAAGTCTAACTTTACTCCCTTCCCTGACACTGTCTAAGAGCGCTTTGGTTTCCTTCAAAGCTTTATCCCATGAAACCTTTTCTCCTTTGTGTAGAGGTGAATCAAGTCTTCTGTGGTCATAGAGGTTAAATAGCGACCCTTGAATTTTCGCTGAAGTCGCGTTAAAAGGTGCCTTAGGATGAGGTTCCACCTTAATAGGTCTGCCCTCTCGGGTCTTAACCAATAAGCTGGCAAATTCTTCTCCGTCAAAATATGCAGTGGCGTAATGGACAGAAACACCGGGAATAGACTCTTCCGGCTGGATAAAATAAGGAATTGCTTTTCTGACTGGGACTTCCCAACAGGATGCGAGAGTGGTGGCTGCAGTGGTCAGCCCAGTCCATTTGAGGAAATCCCTTCTGGTAAGCTGCTTCTTGAATATTGTATTTTCCACCCACTCACCAAACTCCGGATGCCTGCTCTTCCCGTTCTGTGAACGCTCGTTATTTCCTGAAAGAGACTTCCAGTATTTTTTCTTTTCCATGGCTACAGTTATATTTTGCAAAGTTAATAGTGGCAACGTTGACAATCGGCACCTCCAATCTGTGCCACTGTGATTCCATCTACTTTTCCTTCGTGAACCCTTCTCAGATAATCTTCGTAGTATGCCTTGTAGTATCCGTTGTCAAGGTCTACATTCCTTTCCCTGTGGCATTCCAGACAAAAGCCCATTGAGATTCTAAATGTCTTTTTGACTTTGTGCATTGTTTCTATTGGTCCATGGCACTCTTGACATTCAATCTTACCTATAACCACATGCTGAAAGTGGTTAAAATAAACGTGGTCCGGATTACTAAAAACCCTTTCCCACTTAATTGGTTTACCAGATTCAAAGTGAGCAAGCAGTTTCTTAATTTCTTCCGTACCAGTACTACCATTAGGCAAGACAACATTTGATTCTTGAACTCCCCTATGACAATTCATACATACCGAAACAGGGGGTATTCCCGCCATTTTGCCTTTCCTTGCTCCAAAGTGGCAATGCTGACAATCTATGCCCAATTTTCCAGCGTGAATAGCGTGGGAAAAGTAGATAGGTTGCTCAGGGGCATATCCCACAGAATGACCGATATTAGCACCCCAGTCCCAAATTTCCCACATTGCCCATACAGCGAGTATTGAACCAAGGGGAACTGTAATGTATTTGCTTGTGAAAATTTCAACTATTGTAGGAGGTGAAGGAACTTCCTTTCCTTGCTGTCTCAATTGAGCAGCTCTTCTTCTCCATATAATAGTAACTATTGCAGAGATTAAAAGCATAATAATCACTGAAGCTACAAGGATTGTTTTCCAAAGGGGGGTAGGTTGAGGTTCTTGGGCTGTGGGAGCACCTACTGTGGGGGCAGTGGCTTGAGCCTTAGCAGTCTCCTCATACTCAATATATGCAAGTATTGCGTCAATATCTTCATTTGTCAATTGAGGAAATGGAGGCATTGGAACCCTGTTCCACTCCTCAAACAGCTGCACTGCAATGGGGTCTCCTTCAGAAATGAGTTCTTGAGAGTTTCGTATCCACCTATACAGCCACTCTCTATCTCGTCGTTTTGTAACTCCAGCCAGTGCAGGACCTGTTAAATCCTTGTCTATCTTATGACAGGCTGCACAATTTTGTCTGAAAAGTTTTTGTCCTCTCTCTACGAGTTCTTGTATTTTTTCAGAAGCGACTGCTGACACCTGCTGTTGTTCCTGTTGAGCTGGTTGCTCAGCAGCACCAGCCTCCCCTTTAGAAGATTGTTCAATGTAAGCAAGTATTGATTTAATCTGGTCATCGGTAAGGTCAGGATGGGGGGGCATTGGAATCCTATTATATTCTTCAAATACTTGAACCGCTATCGGGTCCCCAGCATTAATTAATTCTTGAGAGTTCCTGATAAATTTAATAAGCCATTCCTCTTCTCTACGTTCAGTAACATTTTTTAGTGGGGGACCAACCAGCTTTCTATCTATATCATGACAGGAAGCACACCTTTGCTTAAAAAGTTTTTCACCCTCCTCAGCAGACGGTTGTGCAAAAACATATCCTCCAATCACCACAGCTACCGCTATCCACAGTAAGCGTTTCATCAACTCCAAACATTTTGTGCAAATATAGATAGGGTTACACAAATGAAATGGGGATTTTATCAGATAAATGCCACCTATTGTGCAGAACACTCTCTTAATCAGACCTTTACAACTTTTTGGAACTTTCAGGGCTTGACTTAGACTTTATATAGTGCGAGGGGGCGAGGTAGCTCAGCTGGTTAGAGCGTGGGAATCATAATCCCAAGGTCGCGGGTTCAACTCCCGCCCTCGCCACAACAAAATATTTTCAATTCAGGCTTTTAGCGACACATTCCTTTAAATCTCAAATAGGCTTTGAAACCTCTTTGAAACGGCTGGTTAAGGGAATCCCTTTCTAAGTGAAGAGAATAATGTTCCACTAAACCTATTCCATAAGCATATCTGGAATAAAATGTATCTACTGAAATTCCAAGGTTTTCCCTTCGTTCAATCACCAGAACAGTGCTGTCAAATTCCTGCCAAGACTGATGCACCTCTTCATAATAAAATTG
>JAJRPU010000219.1 GCA_024280615.1 Bacteroidota bacterium
CTTGAGTCATCTCTGCCTATTGATAGAGTGGAATTATATTCCGCTGGTGGCAATATTATCTTTATTAAGAAAGTTTACGGAAAAACAAACTTCGTTTATGACGCAAGCCAATTGCCCGCAGGCAAGTATTTTCTGGCTGTGTATAACATATATGGGCAGGTTAAACTATTGCCTGTAACCATAAAGGAGTGAATGTGTTAGGTATCCATAAACAAGTTAGATAGTTGAAAAAAGCCACACAGGGTTTTAGATAACGTTTTAAATCTCTATTTTTACATACTCTGTGCGACTTTACCCATTACTCTGTGCCCACTGTGTTTTCATCTGTCACACGTCTAGATTGGCATATTGAGCATGGGTCTCAATAAATTCTCTACGAGGTGGAACGTCATCACCCATCAGGATAGTAAATATTCTGTCTGCTTCCGCGGCACTGTGGATAGATACTTTCTTAAGAAATCTGGTTTCTGGATTCATGGTTGTTTCCCATAGTTGTTCCGCATTCATTTCGCCGAGACCTTTGTATCGCTGGACTACTACGGCGTCCCGCTTGCCGTCCTTGGCAAGTTTCTCAATTGCTTTGTCCCGTTCTTCGTCTGTCCAGCAGTAGATTTTTTCTTTACCCCGCTTGACTAAGTATAAAGGAGGCATTGCTATGTAAACATATCCCTTATCAATAAGTGGTCTGAGGTAGCGGTAGAAAAGTGTTAGGAGTAGAGTAGATATGTGAGCACCGTCCACGTCGGCATCGGTCATTATAATAATCTTGTGGTACCTGAGTTTGGACAGGTCTGCCTCTTCAAAGTCTTTCATAGGGGGCACACCCAGAGCGGTGAAAATGTTTCTTATTTCTTCATTGTCAAAAATCTTATGTTCAGGAGCTTTTTCCACATTGAGAATCTTACCTCGCAATGGTAATATGGCTTGGAATTGTCTGTCCCGAGCCTGCTTGGCGGTCCCACCTGCTGAGTCACCCTCGACGAGAAATAGTTCACTTTCTTCCGGCTTTCTGGAAGAGCAATCTGCTAATTTACCCGGCAAGGCGGACCGAGTTAATGCACTTTTTCGCTGGACGAGTGTTCTGGCTTTGCGAGCTGCTTCTCTCGCCTGTGCGTTAGTGAGTGCTTTCTCAAAAATGGACCTTGCGTCAGATGGATGTTCTTCAAGGAATTCAGATAATTTAGTGAAAACGATTGCTTCAACGGCTGTCCCCGCTTCTGGATTGGCAAGTTTTGTCTTGGTTTGTCCGCCGAACTGTGGGTCGGGAAGTTTAACTGAAATGACTGCTGTCAAACCTTCTTTAAAATCGTCACCAGTAATGTTGATTTTTGCTTTATTGAGCCAACCTTGCTTTTCTGCATAACTTTTAACTGCTCTTGTGAGAGCCCTTCTGAATCCGCTTTCATGCGGTCCACCTTCCCGAGTATTAATGTTATTGACAAAGGAGTGGATGCTTTCAATTGAACTAGTGTTATACTCAAACGCCACTTCAACGATTATATCGTCTTTCTTGCCAGATGCATAAAATGGCTCACTCATAATTGGTTCACGGGTCTCGTCAAGGAATTTGACAAAATCAATGAGGCCATTTTCTGAATAGAACACTTGTTTCCAAGGGTTGCCCTCTTCATCCCTTTCTCTCTCGTCAATAAGAGTTAGTTTCAGCCCGGGATTAAGGAAGGCTAATTCTCTCAATCTTGCTGCTACGGTTTCCCTGTTGAACCGTGTTACTTTGAATATAGTAGGGTCAGGTTTGAACCATACTTCTGTTCCTCGTTTTTGTGTCTCGCCAATTACTTCAACGCCCGTTTGCGGAACACCCATCTTATATTCCTGTCTGTATATCTTACCGTCACGATATACTTTGACTATCATGTGTTCTGACAAGGCGTTGACGCAGGAGACGCCCACACCGTGCAAACCACCAGAAATCTTATATGCTTTCTTGTCAAACTTACCGCCTGCGTGCAACGTGGTCATAACCACTTCAAGGGCTGACCTACCCTCTTCAGGATGGATATCCACAGGGATTCCACGACCGTCGTCCCGAACAGTTATAGACTCATCTTCGTGAATAATAACCGTTATGTTCTTAGCGTGTCCGGCGACGGCTTCGTCAATAGCGTTGTCCAGAACTTCCCATATCATGTGGTGGAGACCCTGCACGCCAACGTCACCTATATACATTGCGGGACGCTGACGAACACCTTCCAAGCCTTTCAATACCTGAATTGCCTCGGCAGTGTATTCCTCTGATGGTTTGGGAATAGAAGCCTCTTCAATTTTTTGCATTTCCTTTTCTGTCATATCTTCAAAATTTTAATTCCCCTATTTGAGAGAACGAGATAAAGGGCTAAGACTGTTCTCTTTAATGCAAAGATAAGCAATACTGTGAAGTTTGCTTTATGACAGAGTGATTATCTGGCAACGGGTTATCACTTCCTCATAGTGAGTGTCTTGCAATAGGATGTCTGGATTGCCAGTTAATATGAACATGTGTTTGGCTCGTGAGACGGCTACTAACAGTCTTGTGTCTGTGTGTTGTGGTGGTGCCTGATTAATAGCCTGAATTCTGTTTAGCCATCTGCTGTTGTTAATGCATGCTGAATAAATAATAATGTCCCGTTCGTCGCCTTGAAATCGTTCCACTGTATCAATTGTTAAGCCGGCATAGGGCAATTGTGTTCTAAGGGCATTGATTTGCTGTCTGAAGGGAGTAACTATTCCGATTTGAGAAGGTTTTATTCCTTGGGAAATGAAATCCCTGACAAGTGAAGAGACAATCTGAACTTCCTTAGCGTTTTTCTTGCCTGAATCCTTATGTGAGTGCGGGATGAATATTGCCCTTCGGTAGATGGGTCTTAAAGGATTGGGCATAGGGAATGGTATTGTAGTGGATAGTTGGTGTGGCAATTGTTCTGTAAGCGGTTTCAAGTAGTGATGCCTGTATAAATCGGCTATTTCTTTGTGGACTCTGTAATGGTGCTGGAGTTGGTCAAAGTGTGTTGTGTTGCCTGCTTTGATGCATTGGGTCATCAGGCGTTCAAAAAGTGAAATGTTGTGAGAAGTTAATCCAATTTTGTTGAGAGTAAGGTTTTTTACGGTGAGAGAGTGTGGTGGTTGCACAATTACCGGTGGCAGTTGCTTATGGTCGCCTATTAATACAAATTTTCTAAATAGTGGTAATATGCCGGCAATATCGGCTTCTGTTACCTGTGATGCTTCGTCAATAATCAATTCGCTGTTGGCAAGGTCAAAGAGTCTGGCAAACTCTGTTAGGTGTGATTTAAAAGATGCTATTGTTGAGACGATTACCCGTGACTGTTGTAGTCTTTTGTGCCAAGAGGAAACGTTTTGAACTATTTCCGATTGCTTATTAACGTCGTGTGTATATGTATCATGGGCAATTTGATTGAAAAACCATTGGTCTGAGGTGTATTTGCTTCCAAATCGGATATAGGGAATTTGATTCAGTTGCAACTTGGAACAGATGTTCTGAACTGCCTTGTTGGTAAAGGCAAGGATAAATATCTTCGGCAGGGCATCCTGACGGAGTAGTTCTTTCACATAGCCAATCAAAAAGGAACTTGTCTTACCACTTCCTGGAGGTCCTTGAAGAAGGAAGTAATCGTTGGATTGCAGGGCTTTTTGTATTGGAGAAGCGTTCTGTAATTGATTCGGCTGTTTTAATTGTTTGTTTGGAATTCCGTCATTAATAAGGACTTTTAATGTTTGTGATTGATGAGAAATGACGGTAAATAGTGTTTTGAATCCATCCCAAAATTGTTTATCAATCAGGTTTCCTTCCACTGCCCATCGTTCGTGGGTCCTGATGACCTCCTCAATGCTTTTTTGCCTGTTGAATGGCGAAATAATTAACTTGTTGGCTGTCACTTCCCTTATCATGCAGGAAATTAAAGGGTTCTGATGTGGTTGGGTGCCTGAAGAATCGGGATACAAATACACTGGGTCGCCCTCTCTGAAAAAATGAGAGGAACCATCATACTCAAAAGTTAACTGGTTTGTATCCCTGTTGTAAGCGATGAATTTCAGACTGCGAATAATGCTATTGTTATGGGCTTTTTCCGATTGAGAAGCCTTCCATAGGACTGATTGACCCTCTCGCTTGGTGAAAAAGTATTCCCTGACAAGGAATCCAAGCAGTTCAAAATAGTATTCTCGTTGTATATCGGAAGCGCTATCTAAGGTTTTCAGAAACATTTCAAGGGACTCATCGGTGTATGAGATTCGTTCTTTGAATCGTCTGAGTTCGTTCATAAAGCGGTTTGCTTGGCGACGAGCAAGTAGCGTCAACAGAAAAACTATCTTATTTCGGTTGTCCAGAAGCTTTTTTAAACCTATGTTTTGCGTTGGCTTAATAACTTTACCACTGCCGGAATAAAATAAGGTTCCCTCCAATCCTGTTGGTGCACTGAATTGGCTAAGCAAGTGATATAGCCTAACTTGGTGGTGGTCTGCCTCTCTTTCCTTGCCACTCTTAAATTCATATATTGTGTGTTTTTCAGGACTTTGTTGATAGCAGTCTATCCTGCCTTGAAGTCCAAACAATGGCGATAGGACACTTATCTCAGTTAAGATAGTGCCATCGGTCAAGTGGTTGGATATAAATTTTCTAATATGAGGAATTTGAGCATTGATTTCATCAATTAATTCCCTTAATGAATCGGGATTATTGTGGCATAATAAGCACAGCGATAGTGGATATTTCAAAATTGCCCGTTTGATGGCATTCGGTTCATCTTTTGGATTGATAATGAGTGAATCAATTATCTCATTTATCATAGCCCCTCTGAGCAGTGGAACGCTTGGTTCAGAAGGCAACAAGGCATCTATCAACGACCGAAACGGATTGTAAAGAACCATTGTTGTGTCAACAAGAAAATCAGGGTTGAGGACTGCAAAGCTGGTGGAGTCAAAAACATAAGTGCAGTCATCTTTCTTGATAATGTTGAAAAATCTTACTAATGTGTTTTCTGATAATGGATATGGAAAATCATAGGGACGTATCAATTCAGAAGGAATAACTTTAATTATGCTGGATGGGTCTGAAGCAGGTATCCCTTCAATTAACTGGCGCTCTGTTCGGGTAATGTGTATTTCAACTAAATCGCTTAGTTGTTTGCTTAATTCTTTACAGAAAAATTGCGGGGATGCATTGTCGTTTAGAATAGCGAGACATAGCTTCTTAGTGTAGTTAATAAACGAATTGATGTTTGTGTTTTCCAGTGCTGGAGAAGAAATTAACCTTAAAAAACATAGGAATTCTTTTATTGCTGGATTTTGCTGTGCATAAACAGAAAGGGTGGATATGTTTAACGTGTGCAGGGAATGTGCTTTTATTAAATCCTTTAAGTCATATAGTATTTCTGTGGGAGATTGTGATGCCTCGTTGAGCAGTTCCAGAGCCTCTTGACAGAACAGGAGAATTTCCCGTGTTGCCATATCTTACGGTCTAATTATAGAAAAACCCTCTGAGGTGATTTTGACTATTCTGGAGGGACGTCCTGTCCTCAGCATCTCTTCTGGAAGCGAAACGATATAGTTAACTTGGGCTTTAATCTCTGGGGCTATTTCCCTAAAGGTTTGAGGTGTTGGGGAACCTGATTTGTTAGGCGATGTGGTAAAGATTGGTTCACCAAGCGATTCAATCATGGTCATAGAGAAAAGATGTTTCATTATTCTGATTGCCACTGTCCCATCTGTTGCAATAGCCCATTTAGGTAGGTTCTTGGCTTTTCCTATGATGGTTGTTGGTCTGCTAACACTCTTTATGAAGCTTATAACTTCTTCGGTCACATTGTCCATATATTGTCTTAGCATGTTTTCCGAAGCGACGCCAATGATAAATGGCTTGTCAGGAGGTCTGCCTTTTAACTTGACTATTTTCTCGTGAGCCTGCTTGGACACTCGCCCTGCTATTCCCCAGATGCTATCTGTCGGATGCAAGATTATCCCGTCGTTTTTGAGGGTTTCAACTGCCCGAGCCAAATGATTCGCTTCATGAGGATATGTCCACTGCTTCATCATATACGGCTTTTAGTTTTTGAATAAGATTTTTAGGATGGAATTGTGTGGCGTGTTGCCGTCCCCTCTCGCCCAGTTGATTCCTTAATTCATGATTGTTCATTAGGGTTTCAATAGCGTTTGCTATTTCTTCAGGGTCGTTGGGATTGACGTATATCGCTGAGTTTCCGCCTGCCTGTCGCATTGCTGGGTGGTCGCCCGCTATTGTTGGAACGCCCAGTGCAGACGCTTCCGCTATAGGCATCCCAAATCCCTCAGCAAAGGATGGATAAACTAGTGCCACTGCCCCTTGTAATAATTTCCATATTTCGTGGTTGGGAATGTTGCTGTAGTGCTTCCATCTCAGGTCTGGAAAGTGTTTCCTTACCCACTTAAGGCATTTTTTCAAATATGCATTTTTCCCTGCTATGCTAATTAAAAGCGGACGCTTATTGGGTGGGATGACCTTCAATGCTTTGAGAACCCCGGCAAAGTTCTTCCTTGTTTCCATCCTGCCAAGGAAAACAATGTATGGTTCTGCTGTCTGTTTGGAGGGTGTGTTCTTGAAGTGAAATATGTCTTCTGGGAGCATAGGCGGAACAACTCTTATTTTGCCTTCTGTATGTGGATAGTGATTGGCAATGGCTTGCTTGGTGGCTTCGCTGACTGCAATGACGAGGCTTGCCCTGTTGACGGCATCGTTAACTTTCAGTGAGTAAATCAGTCTATCAAATGCTGGATACCACTCTGGATGCTCTTTGAAAAGCAGGTCATGAATGGTAACAACAGAAGGAATAGATAAGCCTTTGGGTAATTCATTACTTAAACCATGGAACAAATTGGCATATCGGGATGCTATTTTCCCAGAAACAAAAGACCGCCACAAGAAGGGAGGAAGCCGTTTCCATATCCCTTCCCTAAAAATTATCGGAGCTCGCCTTTCCGGATACCAACCCAGTTTGTTTACTGGAGTGAGAAGCACGGGGGTGTATTCGGAAGCATATTTTAGCAGGGCATTTATCAAGCGACGACTATATTCCCCAAGTCCCGTTCTGGTTGCAAAGGCACGCTTAGCATCAATACCAACTCTCATAATTTTACCCAATTATAGCGTTAAACATAACAACAATTGAGTTAAATGGAACGGTTCGCAAACCGATTGACCGGCAAATGGAATAACTTATCAGACCTTCAGAAATATGTTATCACTGGATTTATGGGGGCTTCAGGTGTAACTCTTCTTCAATATGCCGCCGGCTTTCTTCAAAGCATCCTTTTTGGGCGTGTTCTTGGTGCCGATGGATATGGTATTCTTGCAAATGCGTTGCACTGGCTGGTTTTCTTAGGCATGCCCGTTGGTGCTGTCTTTCGTAATTTGCTTGTTAGGAGATGGCCCCTTGCCTCTGATAGAGAAAAAGAATTGCTTTCTGGCTGGACCTTAAAGTTGGGATTTGGACTCTCTCTGATTGTCGCTGTTGGATTTATTGCTATTAGTGAACTGTTTCCGATTTTTAAAGACGAATCTGTTGCCCATGGTGTCAGATTGGCAATGCTCGGGTTCGTATTTTATGCGTTGCTTCAAGCAATTAGTGCTTTGTTCACTGCTGAGAAGAAGCCAGCTGTAGCAATATTGTTCACAAGGGCATGGCTAACAGTGACTTTATTCATTGTTGGTGCCACATACTTCTTTATCACAAAAGTTAGAGACCCTTATCACTATGTATATTTTTCAATAGCAGTAAATATGCTGGGTGTTATTGTGGGACTATGGTGGATTAAGTGGCGTCGTCCAAATTTAATCAGGATTTCCAATATGCTACAAGCCCATCTGTTCATGGAGAGAAAGAGCACTATCCTGAGGTTTGTGGCAATAACTTTCCTTGCAAATTCAGGCTTCACTTTACCGCCCATAATACTTGGACTACTTTCAAGCGCTACTGAGCTAGGTGTTTTCCATATGGCATTAAGATTTATAGGACCTGTAGTTGTCTCAAACATTCTAATGTTAAATGTTCTGATGCCTGTCGTGTCAGAACTTTATCATAACAAAGAATATGACAGGTTGTTGAGAATACTGTATAAGATTTTAATCGTAGTTACTGGAATATCTCTATTGACTGGTATAATTGCTGCAGTTGTATTGTACTTTATTTTACCTGAATTAAAGGACCCCGCTTATCGGAAGTCTTTTTATGTTTTTCTCTTGCTGGTAGGTGCAGCTATTTTAAATGTTGCATCTGGGAATACGAGTATGCTATTGAACATAGCTCATAAAGAAAAATATGTTCTTATAGTGCAGGGAATATCTTTGTGTGTGCAGATAATTGTTGCTTTTTTGACAATACCTGTTTATGGTGCTATAGGAGCTGCTGTTGCCTTTTTAATGGGTCCCCCACTTGCTAAGTGGATAAATTATTGGATAGTAAGGAGAAAATTAGGTTTAAATATATCACTCTTTGATGCTTTGTTGTGGTATCTATCTAAGAAGACTTTGTATGATAAGTAAGTAGGTTTGCTCTGCTTGCTAATTGGGAGTTCGTTTGTTCGCTTGTTTTATATGTGAAGGAGCCAGGAAGACGTCGTCTACAAATAGAGTGCTTCCACAACAGGCGAAAAATCTAAGCTCTATACAAGAAGCCCCGGAAAATTGACCGTATATTTGTTGCCATTGTCCCACACCAGTGTAGAAGTGTTCCCCTGGCTTTAGTTCTTGTGTTGCTTTAACATTTTCGCCACAATACCTTATTTCGTATCCAATGTTTCCAAAATTGTATGATGTGCCTTTAATGAAGAAAAACAGATTATATGTGATATTTGGGTCAAGTTGTACGATTTGATAAATCCCCTTTTTAACAGTGTCTTTGTTAAGAATTCCTAACACATGTGCCCCGTGACGTGCTTCTTCGGGCTTGTCAAAAGGAGTAATGCCTTCTATTACCCAGCCAACCGGAGCCCCCTTGTACCAATCTTCAAAACTTCCATTTTGAATGAGATTTAAGTTTTTCTCGGATGTTTGCATCCACCCACTTTTGTGAACTATTGCATAAAGAATTCCCAAAAAGACTAACATTATTATAGCCATTGTTACTTTGTCCCCACCTTGTGGTCTTCTTGAATACCTCGCCTTTATATTAGGACGCGTTGTCGTTACCATGACTATTTTTCATTTTTACGATAAAGAGCTTTTAACCGTTTCAATCGCTATTAGCAACGCTTTAATCCCAAAGTGAACTGTGTCATCCCTAATTATTAGATTTGACGAGTGTAAATATGCCGTTGGCGATTGTTCTTTGATATGTTCTTTGATAGCGGAACCTAACCGCCAGTAAAATGAAGGAATTTGTTGTGAGAAGTAAGCAAAATCATCTGAGCCCATTCTTTTAGGAACGTCAACCACTTGGAAGCCTTCTCTCTGGAAGGCAGGTTTTAATAGTTCGTAAAGTCCTTGGTTATTTGTAAGCACAGGATACCCCTTTTTTATGTTCACTAATGCTTTGCAATCGTATGTTTGTGCTATTATAGGAATATTGTGCATCAAGTTTTTATGGGCATTGGACCGGGTTGTTTCACTGAAAGTTCTAATAGTGCCGGCTATTTCAACTTTATCTGGAATTACATTTGTTGCTGTTCCACCGCAAACTTTTCCAATATTTATTAAGAAAGGCTCAACAGGACTATGAAGCTGGATTTGGGATTTGTAAATGTGGTCAACTATTGAGGCTGTTGCAATTATTGGGTTAGGATGTTTATGTGGTTGGGCGGCGTGTCCGCTGTGTCCCTGCACTGTTATGTACAGTTCATCACTGGATGCCATAAATGGACCGGCGTGAACCCCTATTGTTCCAATTGGTAGAGCTGGCTCAACATGTTGTGCAAGCATGAGTTCTATATTGAATTGTTCTATGAGCCCAGCATCAATCATCAATTTAGCCCCGCCAGGAAGTTTTTCCTCGGAGGGCTGAAAAATTCCTATGATTCTTATGTCTAAAGAAGCATCTTCAATGACTTTTAAATGCACTAATAGTCCAAGGAGGGCGGTCATATGGATATCGTGCCCACAGGCATGCATAACACCATTATTAACACTTGAGAAGGGTAAGCCTGTAGTTTCGGTAATTGGTAGAGCATCCAATTCAGCACGGATTCCAATAGATTTATTCCCATTACCGAGTAATGCAATTATGCCCGTTTCAGTGCCGGGAGCTGGAAAGACGTAAGGAATTTCATATTTGTCAAGTATCTGTCTTATAAATGCTGATGTTTTATATTCCTGCATAGACAATTCAGGATGCTGATGAAACCAATGTCGCCAGCTAATTGCCTCATTCAATATCGCCGGGCTTATATCCCATCTGTTTTCAATCATTAAATATAATTTTGGCTATATGAAGACAAAGTTACAAATTCCGCCGTTAACAATATACAATACGAGGACTAGAAAAAAAGAAGAGTTCAAGCCAGTTAATCCGCCGTACGTTGGAATCTATGTTTGTGGTCCCACTGTCTATAGTGACCCACATTTAGGACACGCCAGGGCAGCCGTTGTCTTTGATGTTCTGAGGAGGTATCTGACTTCAATGGGATATAAAGTAAGGTTTGTGAGCAACATAACTGATGTAGGGCATCTGGAAGGAGATGCCGATGAAGGGGAAGATAAAATCCAGAAAAGGGCAAGGCTTGAACAACTGGAACCAATGGAGATAGCCCAACATTACACACGTGTGTATAATATGGCTATGGCGAAACTAAATGTTATCCCGCCAAACATTCAACCGCATGCCACCTGTCACATTCCAGAACAGATTGAGTTGGTTAAGAGAATTCTTGAGAGGGGATTTGCATATGTTGTCAATGGGTCTGTGTATTTTGATGTGCCTAAGTATGCTGAGAAATATCAGTATGGAGTTCTATCGGGTAGGAAGCTTGAGGAATTAGAGAACGTTACACGGGAATTAAGGGGAGTTGAAGAGAAGAGGCATCCAGCGGATTTCGCCCTATGGAAAAAAGCCCCACCGACGCACATTATGAAATGGAAATCGCCATGGAGCGTCGGGTTCCCCGGTTGGCATCTTGAATGTACTGTTATGAATGCTAAATACCTAGGCATTCCATTTGATATTCACGGGGGAGGCATGGACCTCATTTTTCCTCATCATGAGTGTGAAATAATGCAGGCTGTAGCGGCATGGGACACGGAACCAGTTAGGTATTGGATGCACAACAATCTTATTACTATTGATGGACAGAAAATGAGTAAATCATTAGGCAATTTTATAACCATAGAGCAGGTCTTTACAGGGGACCATGAACGCCTCTCAAAGGCATATAGTCCAATGGCAGTTAGGTTGTTAATACTGCAAACACACTATAGAAGCGTTATTGATTTTTCTGATTCAGGACTAGCAAGTGCTGAAAAAGCATACAAAAGGTTGATTTATACTTTGAAGAAATTAGACACATTGGAATTTCAAGGAGGTAATGTAAATATTGAGTTAGAAGAAAGGATTGTCAAGCATATTAATGACTTTTATAAGTTTATGAGCGATGATTTAAGCACTGCACGGGCAATAGCACAACTATTTGAACTGTCAAGTATCGTTAATCAATTAGCCGATAAGGGGAAGACTGTTCGTGAAGTGTCTTATGAGGTTGGGAACCTGCTGAAGACTCAATACGCCACGACGTTGAAAGAAATCCTTGGAATATTGCCAGAAGAGGAACACGTTGACAGTTTCCGCTTGAACGCTGTCTTGCAGATATTAATTACCATCCGGCAGGAAGCCCGACAACAAAAAAATTTCCAGCTTGCCGATAGGATAAGAGACCAATTAAAAGAAGTCGGAATTGTTTTAAGGGATACCCCTTACGGAACTGAATGGGATATTGAATAGAGAAGCTCTTTAAAGTCAAGATAAAAACACTATTGGTTGTATCATTGTAATTGCCTGTGTTGTAGGTGATTGTAGCGGTTGCTGGGAATGTATATTGTATGTCTTTAGTGTTACTTGTTGATGTCTATGTTACATAATTTGTTGGTTTGGTTGTTGTTCGTGAGTAAGTTTGAGAATCAGAATAGCCCCCCGGCGGGAGGCGCAACATTTTCCCTCTTCGCACCTTTAAGATATGCATATCGGATATACCGGGATGGTTTTCCCCCGCCATCCCGGTTTTTTTGTTTTATATGCGGTAAGATAGGAAGAATATTAAGGCTTTATTTCTTTGCCATGGTACAGGGGCATTGGGAGGCATAACTTCTCTTATACTTCGGAGGGAATAAATATATCTTATTCCAGGAAACCAATGATTTCCTATCATATATCGCAATTCAGCAGTGAATAGGTAGTCCATTGCCCTATAGGGATTTTCTACATAATTATTGACGTTTGAATTTACTTCCTCGTAAAATTTAACAAGTCTTCCAATGGTCAAACCAGAGGCAAACACTAACTTGCCCTCATCCTCGTATCTCAAGATAAAACTGACGTCTACATAATCCAATTTCAACAGATAATATGGACCACCTCTTATTGAGGGGATATTTCTACTACCTCGTTGTGTATAATAAATTCCTGTTACGAACCAGAGCCGTCCGTTTTTGTTCAAAGGAATAAATCCTTCAAGTCCTGCTGATAAACCTGCTTTATGATAACCGGCATAGGAATCACCATCCACTTGTGATAGGACTAATCCGACGAAGCCTCCCGCTCTAATAGGATGTTTTTCTTGTGCAAGCACAATGTTGTATATTAGCAATAAAGCGAATAGATGAAAGGCAGGGGTGCCGGTTTTAATCCGCCAAATAGGTTTGAACAAAGACATTATGAAGATTTATTTCCCGAATCTACGATAGATAACGAAAAATCTTTCAAGACTGAATATATTCCTGACGCTTCTAAAGAGGTGGTAAACTATGTTAATACACCTGATTTGGGATTAATGCATACTATTAATCCGTATCGTGGCTGTGAACACGGGTGCATATATTGCTATGCTCGCAATAGTCACGAGTATCTGGGCTTTAGTGCAGGACTTGAGTTTGAAACGAAAATTGTTTACAAGCCAGATGTAGCAAAACGATTGGAGGAATATTTACTTAAGATTAGTCCAAGAAAAATTATTTTGCATGTGTCAACAAACACCGATTGCTATCAACCCATTGAAAGAAAACTCAAACTGACACGACAGATATTAGAAGTGTGCTTGAAATATAAGAACCCAGTAAGAATCATAACTAAAAACACTCTTGTTTTGAGAGACATAGACATTTTAAAAGAAATGACAAAATATGACGGTATCAAAGTGATGATTACAATTACTACATTTAATGAAGCACTAAGACGTGTTATGGAACCACGTACCGCTACCGCACAGAAAAGAATAGAAACAATAAAAATCCTTGCAAATGAAGGAATTCCTGTTGGTGTGATGGTTGCACCAATAATACCAGGGTTGACAGACCATGAAGTTCCATCTATTTTGAAAGAGGCTGGTAAAGCAGGGGCATCCTTCGCCTCTTATACAGTGGTGAGGTTAAATGGCAAGTTAAAAGACTTGTTTATAGAGTGGTTGGAGCGACATTTTCCCGATAAGAAATCCAAGGTAATTGAACTAATAAAAAGCTGTCACGGGGGTAGCCTAAGCGACAGCAAACTGGGACGACGGCTAAAAGGAGATGGAAATATCGCCGATAACATACATAATATATTTCGCATATTTTCAAAAAGATATATAGAAGGTAACCAGAAAAATAGAAGAGTTCCACAACCATATAGACGAAAAACCTTGTTTGACAACAGGTATTAACAAATGTAATAAATAGCAAAAAGTCATTTTACCTCTTGGTTCTAAGAGTAATGGATATTTGTGATTATATTGTAATTAATCTGTGACCAATTTGCCTCCATTATTTATTTTTGCTTTATCTTAGCAGTATAAAATCCAAACGCCATGAATAAGACGGAACTCATCAACGAGGTTAGCAAGAGGACGGAGGTTCCCAAGGCTACTGTTAAGAAGGTGGTTGACGCCACTTTCAATGTGATTGCCGACGTCCTCAATTGGGATGGCAAGGTCCAACTTGTTGGATTTGGTTCATTCTATGTTTCTACTCGTAAGGCTCGTAAGGGGCGCAATCCACGTACCGGTGAAGTGATTGAAATCCCGGCACGCAAGGTGGTTCGCTTCAGAGCTGGAAAACAATTGACAGACCTCGTGAATAAGTAATATTTCTTAGACTAACAATAAAGCTAATTGGCATATATGGGGGCACCTGCGGGTGCCCCTTTTTTTGTTTTATAGGGAACATAATTTAGTGTTGGAATTGTTTGAAGATAGGGTTGCGGATGTGGCGGAACTGGCAGACGCGCAGGGTTTAGGTCCCTGTGCCCCGAAAGGGGCGTGCGGGTTCGACTCCCGCCATCCGCACAATAAATGAACACATTAAATGGAAAAACAAGAATCAGTCCTTGCAGATGGTTATTCTTGTGAAGTAAAGTTTATTATTCCGCCGGAGGATTATCTGGAAAAGGCAAATGAGGAATTAAGGAAAATAAGGAGAAAGATAAGGATTCCAGGTTTCAGACCGGGACATGTTCCTTTGCACTTGGCTCGTAAATTGGTTGGAGAACAGTTCCTTTATGATACTCTGTGGAAGATAGTGGAAAATGAATTAAGGGAAACATTGAAGGATAAGGAGGGTTCTCTTGCAGGGGACCCTTTAGTTCGTGAGGCTAAGATTAGTGACATTCGTTGGGAGAAGGGAGGTCCTGCAGAAATAATCTTTTTGATAGGAACAAAACCAGAAATTCAGTTGCCAGAGTCCTTAGATAATCCAATAATGTTGCCTGATGTGGAAATATCGGACCAATATGTGGAGGATTTCTTAAATAGATATGCTTATGAACATGGAACTTATGAAGATGTAGATAATCCAGAGGAGGCACAATATTTTATTTTGAATCTTCTCTTAAATGATAAGCGTGTTCCCTTTGTAGTGGAAAGGAATCAGTTAACTGAGGACTTAATTCAAAAGTTAATTACCCAGTCGGAACAACCCATTGAAGTAAAGTTGGGTGAAGACATATTGGTTGATGTAGAGCAATTTTGGAACAATGTTTTGCAATATGTAAATCAATATGCTTCTGAGGATCGTGAGTTACGCAGGTTGATTAACCAGTATGAGGGCTCAACAGATTTGAATGTGTCATTGTCTAAGATGCAAGTTTTTAAACCTATGGAGTTAAATCTTGAGAATTTAAAGAGAATATTGATTCCTCGCTATGCCGAGAAAGTGAAGGATGAGCAGGATGCAAAGCAATTAATAAAAGAACAGTTGAAATATGATTTAATTCATGCTGCATATCGCAGGGCATTGACAGAGTTATTAGATAAATTAAGGAGGGAATTAGAAATTCCTGTTCCGGAGGAATATTTAAAAGCATTGGCACAACGCAAGTTAAAGGAATCGTCAGAAGGAAGAGAAGTTACAGAGGAAGAAGTTGAAGTGGAGGCAGATAGGTTAAAAGACAGATTGATAACAGACTTGCTAATTGGTGCCTTATTAAAAAAGTTTGGTATAAAGATCAACAGTCAGGATGTCATTGATGCCTTGGCTAAACACCTTTACTATAAGATCGGACTATCTGAAGAATCTACTGATGAGGAACTTGAGGAATATAAGGAATTAGCATTTAGGGCTATTGAAGCAGGACTTGAACGGGAAGACTTATGGTATGAGCGAGTTCTGTTAGATAAGATTGTAAAAGCATTGTTAGAGGCAGGATGGGTTGAAAGGAAATCTGTTCCAGTGGAAGAATTCATAAAATAAGCGTGTGTCATGGCAGAAGATAAAATGGGGAAGGAATTTTTGAAGTTTGCAAGGTCAGCAACAGGCATTACAAGCATCTATCTTGAACAATATATCACTTCGTCTGTAAAAGCATTGACGCCATATATCATTGAGGAGCGTCCGTTGAATGTAGCAGTTATGGACGTCTTTTCACGGTTGATGATGGATAGAATAATTTTTCTTGGCGACCCAATCAATGATTTTGTAGCAAATGTTATTCAGGCACAATTGTTGTTTCTGGAGTCCAGTGACCCAACAAGGGATATTTTTATGTATATCAACAGTCCGGGAGGCGTGGTGTATGCTGGTCTTGGTATCTATGACACTATGCAATACATAAAGCCTGATGTGGCTACTATATGCACTGGGATGGCTGCCAGCATGGCTGCTATAATCCTTGCGGCAGGGGCTAAGGGCAAGCGGTCCGCACTGCCACATACCAGAGTCATGATTCATCAGCCGCTGGGTGGTGTTCAAGGACAAGCTTCTGATATTGACATTGTCGCAAAGGAAATTCTAAGGCTTAAGAAGGAACTATTTGAAATCCTTTCACAACACACAGGGCAACCTTACGAGAAGATAGAGAAGGATGCCGACAGGGACTACTGGATGAGAGCAGATGAGGCAAAGGAATATGGCATCATTGATGAGGTGGTCATGTTGAGGAAGACGCCGGGAGAAAGCAAAGACAATCAATAAGTTTAAAATCCATGGCTAATAATACTGCTTCGGGACGTAGTAAGATGTGTAGTTTTTGTGGTCAACCTATAGAGGGTAGGTTTGCCATTCGTGGAATTAATGCCTTTATCTGTGAGACGTGTTTAGAGAAGGGTGCTGAGTTAGTTAGGCAACATAAGAGGCAACGGCTGAGGGGTAAATTAGAGTTAAAGACGCCACGGGAAATAAAGAAATATCTTGACCAATATGTTGTGGGTCAGGAGAGGGCTAAGAAAACCCTTGCGGTGGCAGTGTATAATCATTACAAGCGAGTTATAAGAGCATTAGAGGGAAGTAGTGATGGTTCTTCCCTTGAGAAGGCAAACATATTGATGGTGGGACCCACTGGAGTGGGTAAGACCCTGTTGGCACGAACCATAGCCCGATTGCTGGATGTTCCATTCTGTATTGTTGATGCAACCACTTTCACAGAGGCTGGATATGTGGGGGAAGATGTTGAGAGCATCCTGACGAGATTGTTGCAGAGTGCCAATTATGATGTTGAATGGGCAGAAGTGGGCATTGTGTATATAGACGAGATTGATAAAATTGCACGGAAACAGGGTGAAAATCCATCTATCACAAGGGATGTCTCTGGCGAAGGGGTTCAACAGGCTTTGTTAAAGTTGCTTGAAGGTTCTGATGTGTTGGTTCCGCCACAGGGAGGCAGGAAGCATCCAGAACAGCCGATGATAAAAGTTAACACGCAACACATTCTGTTTTTCGGAGGAGGAGCATTTGACGGATTGGAAAAAATTGTTGAGCGACGTCTGAAGAGTTCCGCTGTGGGATTCAAGACCGGCGAGATGTCGGATATTGAAGACACTAACCTATTGCAATATGTAACGCCGATGGATTTGCGTCGCTACGGGTTCATTCCTGAGCTGATAGGACGATTCCCTGTGATTACTGCCCTTGACCCGCTGGATAAAGAGAGGATGAAGGCTATTCTGACTCAACCCAAGAATGCAATTATCAAGCAATATAAGGAGTTGTTTTCCCTTGACGGAATAGAATTGATTTTCACAGATGATGCGATAGAGGAAATAGTTAAGTGGGCAATAAAGTTGAATCTTGGAGCGAGGGGCTTGAAGTCAATAGTGGAGACCATTTTGCTTGACTATATGTATGAATTGCCGGGGTCTGGCGTTGACTTCTTGAAAATCACAGGAGACTTAGTAAGGAAGAAGGTTTCAGAACGTTTTGGTTCTTTAAAGAAAGTAGCATAGCAGGAGGAAATGTTGAAGCGTTGGCATTGGATAGATGGCAGGTTCGTGGAGAAAAATGAGTTAAGGGTTCCAGCTCGGCTATTAGGGTTGTTGCGGGGCTGGGCGATATTTGATTATTTCCTGTCTGTAGAAGGAGAGTTGAGCCCTATTACTGACTTGTATCTGGATAGGTTTTATAGTTCTGCCAGTAGGCTCAATCTTGAAATTCCACTTAGTAGGGAAGATTTAATAGGTTTGCTAAGAGAATTAGTTAGCTTAAATGGTGGCATTCAGGCGTTTCGGTTATTGTTGAGTGCTGGCGACTCATCAGATGGCTGGAATCCAGATAGTAAGCCCGTTTTAATGATTTTTTCGGAGGCGATTAATGAGGTTTCAGAGCAGTGGTTTGAGTATGGTATATCATTGAAAACATATGAATTTTTAAGACCTTTGCCAGAGGTCAAGACCACATTCTATGTAGTAGGGAAGTTAGCCCAGTTGGACGCCAACACGGACGATGTACTCTTTGTATATGGAAGCAATGTATTGGAAACGCCACGTAGTAATATCTTTTTTGTAAAGGACGGAGCCTTGATAACTGCAGGGGCAAATGTGCTTAAGGGCATAACCAGAAAACTGGTTATTGAGATTGCCCAAGAAGAGGGACTGGAAGTTATTGAAAGGGACGTTCCTTTGAATTCAATATCTGATATGGAAGGGGCATTTATAACAGGAACCACTAAGCCCATCATTCCAGTTCGCCAGATTGATAGTGTTAAATATGATGTGTCCCGAGTTAAGGAATTACTTGATTCGTTACGAGATGCACTTTGGGAAAGAACGGGTCTTAACCTGAAGAATATGGTTAGTGGGATGTTGAATGATTGACAATTCATACTTTTGCTTAAAGTAAAGTTCACAAATTGGACAGGAGATGGCTGGTCAAAAGGTTATAGAGGTCAAGGTGCCCTCCGTAGGGGAATCTGTGCAGGAAATTCTTATTAGTCAATGGCTTGTGAAAGATGGTGATATTGTTAATGAGGATGAACCTGTTGCTGAATTGGAGACAGATAAGGCTACTGTGGAGGTCCCGTCGCCTGCAACAGGGAAAATAAAGATTTTGAAGCCGGAAGGAGAAGTTGTTAATCCGGGAGATGTAATTGCCACTATTGAAGCGGTGGAAGGGGAAGTTCCAAGCAAACCTACTGAGCCAGAGCCCAAGAAGGAACAGACTGTTGCAGAGAGAAAGGTTACTGAACCGAAGGAAGATAAGCCTGAGGAACAACCTAAAGAGGAGCCGGTTGAGGCAACTGCTGAAAAGGGATGGGAGGAGCCTAAGGCGACGCCAGTGGCTATGCGTCTTATGAAAGAATATGGTGTTGACCCCAATGAAGTGTCCGGGACGGGTTCAGGAGGCAAGATTACCAAGCAGGATGTTATTGAATATATAAAAAGAAGGCTTAAAGAAGGCATGGCCGTAGGGGTTTCTGCAACCACACAACAAGAATTTCAATCAGTTTCAAAGGGGGATAGGACGGTAACAAGGAAACGCCTTACGCCACTTAGAAAAGCCCTTATAAAACGATTAATGAGTGCCCGGCATAACACTGCTATGCTTACTACTTTCAACGAGGTGGATATGTCTGCAATTATGGAAATAAGAAAGAAGTATAAAGAGACATTTAAGGAAAAACATGGCGTTAAGTTAGGCATAATGTCTTTCTTTACAAGAGCCTGTGCTATTGCATTAATGGAATTTCCGCAGGTGAATGCCCAGATAGATGGTGCCGAAGTGGTATATTTCAATTATGCTGATATAGGGATTGCTGTTGCTACACCGCGTGGATTGGTTGTCCCAGTGGTGCGAAATGCTGAATCTAAGACACTGCCTGAGTTGGAACGAGAGATAGACATGCTGGCACGAAAAGGCAGAGAAGCCAAATTGAAACCAGAAGACTTAGAAGGGGGAACATTTACTATCACTAATGGTGGTGTGTTCGGGTCATTGATGTCCACGCCATTGCTTAATTATCCACAAACGGCAATCTTAGGTATGCATGCTATTAAACAACGACCGGTTGCTGTCAATGGTAAAGTGGAGATTCGCCCAATGATGTATCTGGCATTGTCCTATGACCACAGGTTGATAGATGGTGCTGATGCTGTTAGTTTCCTCGTTAGAGTTATTGAACTATTGCAGAATCCTGTTATGCTGATTGACGGCACTGACCCGATAGAGAAGAAACTGCTATTGCTTTAAGCCTGATTATTAGAGAATTGTTTTATGCTGTAATACGTTCCTAAGAATGTGAAGCGTGTTGTCTTTGTTGGTTTAATGTTTGTGTCGTTTGTTGGATTCTCTCAAGTGCAAGTGTATAGGATTTTTGGAGATGAAGATATGCGGTGGTGGGTGTGGCTGGTCGCTGTTGATTCAACACAGGAGTACGTAATTCGTTGTGGCGGATTGGATACTGTTGTGGTGGATAAAGGTACTATTAAGACGTGGAGTTCGGCAGATTGTCCTGTTGATAGTCAATTGACTATTACAACAGGTGATTACACTTGGATGATAAAGCCAATGGATAAGGAACTTATGTCTGATTTGATTCCTTTGAAGGAGGGCTTTAAGCCTGCATTAACTGAGCCTGATATTTTGTATGTGGAAGTCAAACCAGATACTGATTCTACAATGTTGACTATAGTTAAAAACAAGGTAGATACTATTCGTCAGTGGCTGTCTAATTATTCCTCATTTGCTGTTCCAGTTGACACTGATTTGATGAGCTTGCAAATTATCCTTGATGACAGGGGAAAGCGTTTCGTTAGGTCCTGGTATAGGTATTCAGAGAGTTTCTTTGACACTGTTAACGCTGAAAGGCTATTTCATTATGCCAATGCTTCTTTGATGTTAGCAGATGCAGTTATTTTGAAGAAGCATCTTGAATCTGGCGACACACTTGCAGTTAGGCAAGAAATGAAACGGTTGTGGCAGGGGAAAATGCGGGAGTTCTGGGAGTTTAAGCATCGCGTTGATTTCGCTCTTGAAAAATTTTCAACAAGGACGGAGCCAGGCTATGAAACGGATAGAGGCAGAATCCTTATTCAATACGGATTTCCAGACCAACGATTTATTAAAAACATGGAACCAGGAGTTCTGCCTTATGAAATTTGGATTTATCGCCAGTTAAAAGGTTTTCATAATGTTAGATTCGTGTTCTATAACCCTTATATTGCCTCAAACTACTTTGAGCTGATACATTCCACATTACCCGGAGAGGTATTTAACCCATATTGGGAGAGATATGTTGTTCAGGGGAACAAAAGTCCCTCTTATTGGGGTCCTGATAGGACAAGGGGACGCTCTTATTTCGGTAAACAAATTAGAGATTATTACGATTTTTATACACCAGGAGATTAAGGCTTTTTGAAAAGTATGTTATCAAGGCTAAATTTGCCGGCACCGTGAGAGAATAATACAAATAGCATCAGAAAGTAATATAGCGGAATTTCAAAACCATTTTGTGATGCAGGGAAGCCATGTTCCCAGTGAACGGTAAAAATAGCAACAAGCATCACGAACATTAACGGAACAGAAATGATGCGAGTGAATAATCCAATGGGCAAGAGAATGACACCAAGTAGTTCTGTTATGCCAGCTAAATATGCACTTAAAAGAGGAAACGGGTAACCCATTTGGCTAAACCACTGAGCCACTGAATCAATGTTTTGAAGTTTGGACAGTGCCGGATTGTAAAATCCATAAGCAAGAACAAGTCGGATTCCAAGTATGGACAAACTCTGGAATTTGTCGCCGAAGTTCCTAATTGTTGTTATTAGTTTCTTCATTGCTTGATTATTTATTTGGTTTTACATTTGCACGATGTTAATAAAAAATACGTATATTTTTAAGAAGTTGTTCTCTTAGTAGGTAACTAGTAATTTTGTTTAAGGGGAAACTTAAAAAATGAATAGATGATTAGAGCTAATGTGAAGGCTGTTTTGACTGTGTTTAAATCTGTTTTCTTTGTTGTGCTTAGTGTGTTCACTGGTCAAGCCCAAACACCTGTTTTTAACGAGAAAAATCGGTCCGAGCTTTTGAGCAGGTATAGTGCTTTAAGACCATATTTTTTACAGGCTTATCAACAGTATGATAATTTACCAGTGGGTATATTGGAAGCCGTTTCTTTTGAATTAAGCCGTTGGAGGCATATTGTTCCAGAAAATGAGGAACCATCATGTATTGGATTGCCTCGTTCCTATGGACTGTTCGGTTTAACCGAGGACCCAACTGGATTTTTTAGGAATAACCTGCAATTGATAGCTGATTTGTCTGGGGTTTCTGTGGAAGACCTTAAGTATAAGCCTGATGTCCAAATTTTGGCGTATGCACAAGCACTATCTCGGTTGCTTCCGGATAAAGAGACATCGTGGCAGGAAGTAAATTATGCTATAAGACAATTATCTGATATACCTGACCCTGCAACACCATTTGAGCAATATGCACAGGATGTATTTGTATATCACGTGTTCAGACTGCTGGAAGACCCATTCTTTATGTCTTCCCTTGGTTACACGTCCCATAGGATTCCTTGGCAACAACTGTTTGATTCTGTCAATTTGAAAATCCTTCGTGAGGGAAGAGTTGTTGCTAATCCCTCTCGGGGAACATTAGGTAGTATTAATGGAGTACAATACAGGTTATTAGCTGGTCCTTCTTGCACCAATGTGCCACAATACCCACCTGCTGTTTGGGACCCCGCAGACCCTTCAAACTATAGTTCTAGGACTACAAACCCAACACACATAGCACTTCATACTATTCAAGGTCGTTATTCCAGTGCTATCAATTGGTTTAAAAATCCGAATGCTAATGTCTCTGCACACTATGTGATTAGTTCATGGGGAGAAGTTACTCAGATGGTTTGCGAGGAGGATAAGGCTTGGCATGTGGGCACAGAGAACAACTATACCATAGGCTATGAACACGAGGGCTGGGTCTCTGACCCGGTGTGGTACACAGACACAATGTATGGAACCTCTGCTTATCTAACAAGGGATATTTGTCAGGATTGGGGCATTCCACGAGTGAGGGTCGCGTGGTTCCCCTGGGCTGCCACTACTAATTACGCCAGTGCGTCCCGACCGGGGGCATGTGTCAGAATCAAAGGTCATCAACACTATCCTAACCAGACCCACACTGACCCTGGGGCTAACTGGGACTGGGAGTTCTATTTCCGTAAAATAAACGGCTTGCCTGCTAACATTACTGTCTATACATCTTCAACAGGCAATTTTTATGATACTGGAGGACCAACTGGCAACTA
>JAJRPU010000220.1 GCA_024280615.1 Bacteroidota bacterium
TCAAAAAATTTGTTTTATCAAAATTATGGCATGAAAAATGCAGGTATTTGTTGGAACAGTAGTAAAATCAAGGGTTTATTGAAATAAGATGTGGTAATAGAATTTGCTCCTTATAAATTTCATGCCCTGATTTCAGGAAAGTCCGATGGTTACTGGGAGAGGTGCATTGGGTATCTCGAAACTTGAGTTATACAATAAGCTATACGAGCAAGGATAGAAGGATAGCTTGAATGTAGAAAGAGGTATCCTAACGCTAGTAAATTGCTTTGAAATGAAGCCTACAATTACGTATTAGAAGAAGATTTGATAAATCAAAGCATTTTCTTAATTTCCACGAATCCTGAGTCTGGCGGAGCATTGAACTCTCCATGCTTGATTTTTTGAGCTATTGAATTAGCCAACTTATCAACACGATTATTAAAGGAATCATATGAGTGTCCCTTAGTCCAACGAAAACTTATATTTTTAAATCTTCTAATCTGATTTAATAGAATTTTCCATAGGTCTGCATTGGGACGCTTTCTCCAGTTCTCCACTTCCCATTTTAACAACCAATTGTTATTTACTGACTCCACTATATATTTAGAATCCGAAATGACCGTTATTGGAAGGTCTGTTCTTTTTATTGCCTCCAGTGCTTTTATTACAGCCCACAGCTCAGCCCTATTATTCGTTGATTTTAAGAAGCCTCCCGATATTTCTTTCTCTGCTATCAACTTGCCATCACATAAATATCTTAACAGAGCCGCGTAACCCGCCGGTCCCGGATTGCCCAGCGCTGCACCATCAGTATATACTACAATGCAACAATCTCTTCCTTTATCTCTCCTAGGCTTCATATGAAATAGGAATTTGATATTTTCTAAGCATACTGAAGATTAGTTCTTTCCATTGATACGGTTCAGGGTTTTCAGAAAAAACATATTCTACTAAGTTGTTAATTGTTTTTAAAATGTCTTCTGGACTTTTTGAAAACGAGGCTTCAACTTTAAGAATTCTGGGATTATGTGTTTCTATAACTTGTTCTCCTTGGTCCACCAACTGTTCATGCAGTTTCTCGCCTTCTTTCAAACCTGTGTATATAATTTTAATATCATCATTATTCATTCCTGCAAGCTTTATCATTTTCTTTGCCAAGTGCAGGATTTTAATAGGTTTACCCATGTCAAAAATGAAAATCTCGCCTCCTGAGCCCATAATTGCTGACTCCAGAACCAGCTGGCATGCCTCGGCAATAGTCATAAAATATCTGCTCACGTCTGGATGCGTAACAGTAATGGGTCCTCCCTCCTGAATTTGCTTCCAGAAGATGTGCATTACTGACCCCGCGGACCCTAACACATTCCCAAATCTGGTTATTATGAATTTAGTATGTCCATTGTTATTAAGTGCTTGAACCAAAAGCTCACCGATGCGTTTTGTTGCTCCCATCACACTTCGGGGTGCCACAGCCTTGTCTGTTGAAATATAAATAAACCGTAATGTTTTGGATTCAATGGATTCCTTAGCAACTACGTATGTCCCTAAAATGTTTGTTCTCACGGCTTCGTAAGGATTTCGTTCCATCAGGTTAACATGCTTATATGCCGCAGTATGGAAAACATATTCAGGACGGTATTTTCTAAACACTTCTCTTATCCGCATTCTGTCCGTTACGTCACCAATGACTGTCGTGAAATTATTTAAACCCTCTTTTAATAATTCCTGTTCTAAATAGAACAAAGGGGATTCAGCCTGATCAAGCAATATGACGTTAGATGGATTCAACTTAACTAATTGGCGTGCCAGTTCGGACCCGATTGACCCTGCCGCCCCAGTTATCAAAATCCTTCTGCCAGCAAACTCTTCATAAACCTCCTTGCTATATGTGATAACCGAAGGGCGTGAAAGCAAATCTTCAACGTCAAAGGGTTGTAGTTGCTGTGTTGTTAGGCGACCTTCCAGCCATTTCTCTGGCGGTGGAACCTTTAGCAGACGGATGTTGTATCTGGTTGCCCAGTCAATGACCCGTTCCCTTTCGCGCGCAGTTGAAAACCTATCAACTATGATAAGATGGGAAATTTTACGGGGTTTAAACAAAGAGACGAGAGCCTGTCTTAATGTGAAAACAGGAATCCCGTTGATTGTTCTTCCTGCATTAATACCACTGTTGTCTATAAACGCAACCACTTTATAGTTGTGTTCTTGGTCCGACGAAACAACCTGTTGGACTATCCGTGCCTGCTCACTCACTCCATATATAGCCACTGGCTCCTGAACGCCCGCTTGACCTTGAAAATTTTGATGTTTATAATGATAGTATAGCCTTACTACAAGCCGCCAACCGGACAACAAAAGCGAACTGACGAAGAAATCAATAGCCAGAACGGAAAAGGGCATTAAAAAGAATTCATTTTGCCAGAAAGAATAAAAGTTAATACCTGTCATTATTAGAACTGCTAAGCCCTGTGCTATGACCAATCTCGCAATGTCTGTTATGCTCGTGATTTCAATCACTGCACGGGGCAACCTGAGCAAAATAAACAGAACCGCTTTAATAAACAGATAAATAGGAATGGCAACGGTTATGTGGTCCAACTCCTCTTGGGGAATATTGAAGTTGAATCGCAAACTATAAGCAATTGCCAGGCTTCCCAACGCTACAACTATATCCCATAACCAGACAAGCCAAATCCTTACATTTAGCCATTGCCTCAACAAACTTCTCATTTAATCAGCCTTTTTAATGTTTTGAAAATAATCCACATGTCAAGGCACATGTTTCTATTACGAATATAAATCATATTTAGTTTAAGTTTCCTTGGCAATACGTAGGACACATATGCCTTATGAGGTTCAGGAAATCGTGCAAGAACCTCTTCCTCATTTATGAATACCAAAGAGGCTAAGTCTGTCAAGCCGGGACGCACAGACAAAACACCCTCCATCTCCTTGGGAAAATACTTTACATATTCTGGGACCTCTGGTCTGGGACCAACAACGCTCATATCTCCCTTTAATACGTTCCACAACTGTGGCAATTCATCAAGCTTATATTTTCTGAGAAATCTGCCTATTGGCGTTATGCGAGGGTCATCTTTCTTGGTTATTGACAATCCTTTTTCCTGACGCATAGTCCTAAACTTATAGATTGTGAAAGGTTTTCTGCCCTTTCCAATGCGAATTTGCTTGAAAATAATGGGTTTCCCATCTGTTATGAGTATGATTAATGCTATTACTACAAGAATTGGCGACAACAAGACAAGCCCAACAAACGAACTGATTATATCAAAAAACCGTTTGTAAAACTCATACATACTTCCTGATGGCTTCCTGCAAAGCATTTACTACCAATTCTTGTTCCTTTTCAGTTAGGCTTTCATACACAGGCAATGAAATTTCTGTTTTATAAAAATCGTAAGCATTGGGGGTTTCAGAAATGGAATATCCCATTTTCGTGTATGCAGTAAGCAAAGGCAGTGGAATGAAATGAACATTTGCCATTATGCCCTGTTCGGCAAGGTAAGCAATGATTAAGTCCCGTTGCTCTTCTGTGATGCCGTTTATCCTAAAAGCATACACGTGATAAGACCCTATCCGGTCCCTATCTTCTTGCACAGGCAGTATAGCCCTATCTCCAATTAGGTTCCTAATCAAAGAATTATAGGTTTCAAAGATTTCTTTACGTCGTGGCAAAATATATGAATCATAATGTTTAAGGGCTGTTCTGCCCAGGGCAGCCAAAATATCCGGCATGTTGGCTTTGAAACCTGGCGTTACTACATCATATCGCCACGAGCCCGGGGCATTAAACTTAGCATAGGCTTCTTTTGTCTGTCCGTGCAGGGACATCACTTTTATCTCCTTGTAGATTTCTTCTGCATTGTCTATGTTAATTGCAAGGGACCCGCCCTCTGCAGTAGTTAAGTTTTTCACAGCATGGAAAGAAAAGGCTGTCATATCGGCGATAGAACCCATCTTTCGGGACTTATATATTGCGCCGAAGGAATGGGCGGCATCTGACAGGACAAGTGGCCTGCCCATAATCTCCTGCTTTTCGTTATTTGCCTTAAACACACTGGCTGCTTCCTTAGCAATGGACATTATTTCGTCATAATGCACGGGGAAACCAAACACATCAACTGGAATGATTGCCTTTGTGCGGTCTGTAATGGCTTTCCTGATTTCTTCAAGTGAAATAGTGGCGTCTTTTTCTGAAACATCCACTATCACCGGCATGGCACCTGTGTGCAAAACCATATTTGCAGTGGCACAATATGTATATGCCGGAACAATCACCTCATCGCCCGGTCCAACTCCAAACCATTTTAAGGCAAGGAATATGGATGAACTGGCTGAATTGGTTGCCACCACTGACTTGCAACCTACATATTCCCTCAATTCTTGTTCAAACAATTTTGTTTGTGGACCGGTAGTTATCCATCCTGAGTCAAGCACCTCTTTTATCAGGTCATAAGCCTCGGGGGCAATAAAGGGTCTCGTAAACGGTATGATAGGCTTTTTCATCGTGAGTAATTGGGGGCTTCCCTGA
>JAJRPU010000221.1 GCA_024280615.1 Bacteroidota bacterium
ATTTTTTTGATAAAGGGGACATATCCACGGCAGTGTACGAACTTCTCAATCAATTCATAGGGAGTGTCTATTTGTGGGGAGGCAAGACATTCATGGGCATTGACTGTTCCGGATTAACACAGGTGATTTACAGAACTGTTGGAATTATGCTTCCGAGGAATTCCAGTCAGCAGGCGACCGTTGGCAAGAAAGTTCCGCTTGAGGAATCGCAAGTTGGCGACTTGGCTTTCTTCTCTAAGGAACCGGATAGCCATAGGATTACGCACGTGGGTATAATTCTTAGGAAAGGCAGGGTTATTCACGCATCCGGAACGGTTCATCTGTCCGGGTTGGACAACACAGGAATCTTTGAACTAAACAATCCAGAGCAATATACCCATTACCTTAAATTCGTTAAAAGAATTATTGAAATATGAAGTTGCTGACAGCAGAACAAATAAGGCAATGGGATAAATATACAATTGAGAATGAGCCTATTCGGAGTATTGACCTGATGGAGCGGGCATCCAGACGATGGACACAGGAATTCACACAGGTGATTAGTCCTTCTCAACCAATATATGTGTTTGCCGGACAAGGAAACAACGGTGGAGACGGCTTGGCAATAGCCAGAATGCTCATACACGCTGGATATTCAGTAAAAGTCTATCAATTATGGCTGAGAGACAAGTGCTCGTTGGATAATGAAATAAACAGGAAACGTCTGTTGAGACTAACAGAAAACGCATATAGCAAAATTGAATCAGAAGAAGACATTCCAGAGCTTCCCGCTAACGCGGTTATAATTGATGCTTTGTGGGGAACGGGTTTAAACAAACCACTTGAGGGGCTTGCCGCTCAATTAATTGAAAGACTTAATTCTTATGATTCTCTGAAAGTGTCCGTTGATATTCCTTCAGGGTTGCCCTGCGAAGGTCAACTGCTGGGTCCCGCATTTAAATCAGACTGGACAATAACTTTTCAGGTTCCCAAGTTGAGTTTTCTATTTCCAGAAACAGGGAAGTTCGTCGGGGAATTTACGGTTGTTGACATTGGGCTTCTTCCTGAATTCCTTGAACAGATTGAAACAAAATATTTCTATTTTACTCAACAGGAGGCAAGGAATATGCTTCTTCTCAGGGAACGCTTTGCCCACAAGGGCACGCTCGGGCATGCCTTGATAATCGGCGGGTCAATAGACAAGGCAGGAGCGGTTATTATGGCTACTATGGGGGCGTTGTCCTCGGGCTGCGGACTTGTTACTGCCCATCTTCCACAATCGGCGCTATCTGCTTTCCATAGCGTTGTTCCGTCGGCAATGGCGTCAATCGCCGGTCCATCAGTTGTTGAACTACCGGTGCACAATCCGGAGAGGTACAATGCGTGTGGGCTTGGTCCCGGAATAGGGACAGATTTTCCAGTAAGGCAGTTTGTTAAGTCATTTCTGGAACAATGGCGTAAACCATTAGTTTTAGATGCTGATGCCCTGAATATAATTGCTATGGAGGGATGGCATGGGCTCATTCCAGAGGGTTCAATCCTGACGCCGCATCCCGGAGAATGGCGACGCTTAACAGAAAACGCAGGAACATCCTTTGATGACTTAAAACATATTGCTGAATTTGCAAAGGAACACAACGTCATAGTTGTTTTGAAAGGGGCATATACTGTGGTTGCTCTGCCAAATGAAAAATTCTATTTTAATTCATCAGGAAACGAAATTCTTGCTACCGGGGGCAGTGGCGACGTTCTCACTGGTTTGATAGCCGGCTTGTTAGCACGGGGATACACTCAGGAACATGCCGCTATACTGGGAGTTTACCTACACGGATTGGCTGCTGACATAGCCCGACAATTCCACAGTGTTGAAAGTTTCACTGCTGACCAACTGGCAAAATACATTGACAAAGCATGGAAAATCCTTTATCAATGAGCAAAGAGTTAGTTGTTGTTTTTACGGGAGCAGGCATCAGTGCCGAAAGTGGATTGAAAACTTTTAGAGACAGTGATGGTCTCTGGGAACAATATAGCATTGAGGACGTGGCGACTCCAGAAGCTTTCCAGAGAAATCCGGAATTAGTGCTAAGATTCTATAATGAAAGGAGGAGACAGGTTTTAAATGCCCAACCCAATAGGGCACATAAAGCAATTGCAGACCTTGAGAAGAAATACGACGTAGTAGTGGTTACGCAAAATATTGATGATTTGCACGAGCGGGCTGGGTCATCAAACGTTATACATGTCCATGGAGAGATATTAAAAGCCCGCTGTACAGGACCTTGCAACCACATAATCCCTTGGAAGAAAGACATAAATCTTGGGGACACTTGTGAAAACGGCTATCAACTGCGACCGCATGTGGTCTGGTTTGGAGAGCCCGTCCTACACTTAGATGAAGCGTTTGAGTGGGCGTCTAAAGCAGATAAATTCATGATTGTGGGGACTTCCCTTGTTGTCTATCCCGCCGCTGGAATAGTCTTTCACGTCAGACCATCAGTGCCTATATACGTGGTTGACCCGGCTGACGTAATGCTTCCAACCCTGCCTAATAAGATAATACATGTTAAGAAGCGGGCTACAGAGGGCGTCCCTGAAGTGATTGAAAAATACTTTTAACTAACAAAATTTTACAACTAACTATGCAGAAGGTTGAGCCACGAGTTCCTTCTGGATTTAGGGATTTTTCGCCAGAGGAGAGTCGGCGTCGCCACTGGCTATTCGCTCAACTGCGACAGGTTTTTGAACTGTTTGGCTATGACCCTATTGAGACGCCAGCTATTGAACTGCTTGAAATACTGCTGGGTAAATATGGCGAGGAGGCTGAAAAACTGGTTTTTAGAATACTCAACAGTGGCGACTTCCTAAAAGATGTTCCTGAGGAAATCAGGCAGACAAACGACTATAAGAAATGGCTTAAACACATTTCAGACAAAGGTTTGAGATATGACCTTACTGTTCCACTGGCAAGATATGTTGCTCAGAACAGAGGCAAAATAACGTTGCCCTTTAAGAGATATCAGATTCAACCAGTGTGGAGGGCGGAACGCCCACAGAAAGGCAGATTCAGGGAATTCGTTCAATGCGATGCGGACGTCATAGGCAGTTATGACCCTTATTATGACTTTGAAATGGTTCTCTTATTAGACGAAGGCTTCCGGAAGATAGGGCTTGGAGACCACAGGAAGATATTAATCAACGACCGCCGATTGCTTCAAGAGGTATTTAAAACTTTCGGAATAGAAGGCGAAAGCTTCCGAAAGGCAACTACAATAATTGACAAACTGGACAAAGTCGGCATAGATAAGGTCAGGCAACTGCTTGAATCAGAAGGGTTTTCCGCTGACCAAATAGCACACATTGAACAATGGTTAGATTTTAAGGACCCGGAAGAAGCAAGGAAATATATTAGTAATGAACAGGCCATTAAGCCAATAATTACACTATTAAAGCAAATAAAGGATTCTGGCATAACTAATGTTGAATGGACGCCGTCCCTTGTCAGAGGATTGGATTATTACACAGGAACCATTTATGAAGTTGTCTTAGAGGGGGCGTCTGTGGGCAGTGTGTCTGGTGGAGGTAGATATGACAATCTAACTGAACTGTTTGGTGTTCCAGACATGCCGGGAATAGGTATCTCTTTCGGGGCAGACAGGATTCTCACCGCTATGGAAATGCTTAAAATTGAACCGTGGGAAACATATCACACTAATAAAGTAATGGTTATTCTTGCGACAGATAAGGTGTCTTGGGGAACGCTTAATTCAGTGCTTGCTGATATACGGTCTAAAAACATTCCAGTAGAAATTTTGCCACAAAAGAAAATGAAGAAAGCCTTTAAGACCGCCAATAATAAAAATGCCAGAGTTACTATTATCATAGGAGATAGGGAGGTGGAGACTGGAAAGTGGAGTGTTAAGGATATGCAAACGGGCAATCAGGAAAGCATCTCTATTGAGAAAGTGGCAGAAACAGTGTTAAATATGCTTTCATGAAGGGCAACCATATTAATCACAGGGGAATCATTCCCAACATTATTGAAGCAACTCACAAGTGGAAACAGATTACTTCTCAAAGCAAAATCACTTTAACAGAAGGGGAGAGAGAACGTATTAATAAATCTTTTGAGGCTTTACAAAAGATATTGAAAACTTCCAATAAGCCGATATATGGTGTCAACACAGGCTTTGGAGCCTTGTGGAACAAAAGGATTAAACCTGAGGAACTTGAAGAGTTGCAATATAATCTGTTGAGGTCGCATGCTGCCGGGACAGGTGAACCACTTCCCGATGACATAGTGAAAGGCATCATATATTTGAAAATTAAGAACTTTACTAAGGGTTTTTCTGCCGTAAGTATGGAAACAGTTGAGCGACTCATTTTCTTTTATGAAAACAACATTATTCCCTATGTTCCGTCAGAGGGCAGTCTTGGGGCAAGTGGCGACTTAGCACCGCTGGCTCATCTCTCACTGCCTTTAATTGGAGAGGGGAGAGTAAAAATTAATGATAAATGGATTCCAACAAAAGAATTTTATTCCCAATGGGGTTTAAAGCCCATTGTCTTACATCCGAAGGAGGGGCTTGCATTAATCAACGGGACACAGGTCAGTCAGGCTATCTTAGCCAAAGGGCTTTCAGAGGCTTATAAACTCTGGTTCGTAGCACATTTAATTACAATCATTTCTATGAAAGCCTTTCGTTGCCGACATGACCATTTTGCCCCTGTGCTTGACAAAGCAACAAATCACAAAACAAGAATCTTAAGTGCCCACATAATAAGGAAATTCTGGGGCAAGCCGATAGAACCCTTTGCTGTTCAAGACCCTTATTCATTCAGATGTGTGCCGCACGTGATGGGTGCAGTGGCTGATGCTATGGAATTCGCTTCATCTGTTCTGCTAAGGGAAATGGAGTCTGTTTCTGACAATCCGTTGTTAATTGACGGCGACCTGTGGTCCGGCGGGCATTTCCATGCTGAACCGTTGTTAATAGTGGCGGACACGGTCAGAAGGTCTTTGGAACGTATCGCTCAGATTAGCGAAAGGAGGCAGTGGCACTTGCTTTCTGGAAACAGGGGCTTACCACCGTTCCTTGCTATAAAGCCCGGACTCCATTCAGGATTAATGATTCCACACTATAATTCAACATATCAACTGGCAAAGGTTACACAATTGGTTAATCCCATAACAGGCAATCAGGCGTTCACTTCCGCCGGGCAGGAAGACCACGTTAGTTACGCACCACTTTCAGCAAACCTGCTGCTTAAAACAATTGATGTGATTTATGCAGTCTTAACATGGGAATTAATAATAGCTATTAGAGCTCTGTTTTTATCAAACAACATACAAACATTAAATCCAAAAATCTTTGACCAACTTGTTAAGTCAATCGTAGATGAATATCCTGAGCTGAAAGATTCTGAAGTAATTCCTGCTAACATATACGACTTTGCTCGTAAATTAATAACCTCTGTTTCACGAACCCTGGATATTACTCTTGATTAGAACGAATCCAAATTGTGAAAATCGTCGTATATTTGTAATTGAAACGATAAAATAAAACAGCGATGGGGCGAGTACCTACATACCTGAAACCTAAACCACAAGGGCAGTGTGAATATACCCACACCTCATTGGTAAATCGTATCTTTAAAAATTCCAGCTTCACACCGTGGATGGTTTACCTGCCTGTTGTGGGAATACTTCTAACCATTTCTTTTATCAAGATGGAATTTAGTTTTCCTTTGATTGTAGGCTTATTCCTTTTGGGTTGGTTCACTTGGACAATAACAGAATACATTCTTCACCGGTTTGTACTGCATGCCCAACCTAAAAATCCTATCCTTCGAAAGATGCTTGACATAGCCCATTGGCAACACCATCGTCATCCAAAAGACGACCAATGTTTTGAACTGCCTGTTATGTTCAGTGCCTTGCTCGCACTTTTGATATTTTCAGTATTTTACTTAATCATGGGAACTATATCAATTCCCTTTTATGCGGGTTTTGCCTTCGGCTATTTATTCTATGTCTTAATGCACTGGGCTCAACATTCTATTCCAATTAAGCAAGTGCCCAACTTCCTAAAACCTATGTGGGAGCACCACATAATTCATCATTACAGAAATCCTGAATCAAATTTTGGTGTAACATTTGATTTTTGGGATAGGGTTTTTGGAACAAGAGAAACAAGGGATGTCAACGGTAAATAATATCATTTCTATTCTATATTACAGGACAACATTTAAATAAAGGAAGATTACTGCTATTTCACTACAGCATTACACTAAAAGTATATCCGCTTTGTGTTTTTTGGTTTCTATCCTTCCTTTCTGTGTCGTAGTATGCTATACAGGTCTTTTAATTTAGTAAAAAGATTTGAGATAATACCTGTTCTATTAGATGGTTTCAATTCTGATTGAATCGCTAATTGTTCAATTTGTTTCTTGGTTTTGGAAGAAAGTCTATCCTTTGAAGGAACATAAATCTGTACAATAATTAATTGGTCGCCTTTTCCATACCCTTCAAGGGACGGCAATCCTTTGTTTTTTAGCCTAAGTATTTCACCGCTTGACGTACCCGGAGGAATCTTTACCCTTGCTTTACCGGTCAGTGTGGGCACTTCAACAGTAGTTCCGAGAACCGCTTCTGGATAACTAAGCCACAGTTCCATTATAACGTTATTACCATCTCGGATAAAAATGTGATGTGGTTCTTCCACTATTTCAACGATAAGATTTCCGGGTGGTCCACCTCTCACTCCTGCATGCCCTTTACCTTGAACCTCTATTGCTGTTCCTTCCCTGGCACCAGGTGGAATCTCTATGGTAACAATCTCTTCTCCCTTAACACGACCTTCTCCTCCACATGCTGAACACGGCTCTATTATCCTGCCGGTTCCACCACAAGTAGGACATGTGGTTGTTGTTTGCAAAACACCGAAAACAGTATGTTTGACCTGTCTAACATATCCAGTTCCCCGACAAGTTGGACAAGTTTGTTGAGTGGTTCCGGGTTTTAATCCCGTTCCATAGCATACGTTACACGGAACAAATTTTTTTATTTTGACCTTCTTAGTTGTCCCAGTGGCTATGTCCTCAAGGGAAACTGAAACTTTAATCCTAATATCTTCACCTTTTCGGGAGTGCCATCGTTGGCGACGTCTCCGACGTGTAGTGCCTCCAAAGAATGTTTCAAAGGGGTCTCCAAAATCCATATCACCAAATATCTCAGAAAAATGTCTGAATATGTCTTCTATATTCATGTGCTGAGCAGTGGTTTGCCCGGACACCCCGGCGTGTCCATACCTATCATAGCGAGCACGCTTCTCAGGGTCTGACAAAACTTCATACGCCTCCGTAATCTCTTTAAACTTCTCCTCTGCTTCTTTATTTCCAGGATTTCTGTCAGGATGATATTTCATTGCCAGTCGACGATATGCCCGCTTTATTTCTTCTTGAGAAGCGTTTCTTGGAACACCCAGTATTTCGTAATAATCTTTTTTAGCCATAGGAAAAACTTTAATGAGTTACTGCAAGTTTTAATTGTTGTCGTTTGATTTCTCTTCGGCGTTGTTATTATCTGTGTCTTTCTTCTCTGTTTTGTCCTTTTGTTTCTTAACAGCCACCACCACTCTGGAATGTCTAAGCACTTCGTCGCCCATCATATAACCTTTTTGTAGCTCATCAATAACTTTCATATGGTCTTCGTCCTTGTCTGTTTCAATTTTCATAAGTGCTTCGTGCAGGTCCGGATCGAACATTTGTCCTTTGCTCTCTATAGGCTTAATGTCCCGAGTCTCAAGTATTTGCTGGAATTTTTTATGTATAAGGAATATCCCTTCCCTTATTGCCTCTATATCTGTGGCAGACTCGATTTGTTCAATAGCCCTTTCAATATCATCCATGATTTGTAGGATGCTAAGTGCCATATCCTTTATCCCAGAACGATAAAAACTTTGCTTGTCCCTCAACATTTTCTTACGCATATTCTCTATTTCTGCCAATGCCATCAAGTATTTGTTTTTAAGTTCTTTTAATTCCTGCTCTTTCTCTTCCAATTTCTTAGTGAGTTCTTCTATTAACTCCTTTTCCGATTTTTCTTTGCTTTCTTTGGTTTGATGTGTTTTAGCAGTATCTTCTACGGATTGTTGCTGATTGTCTGAAATATTTTTCCCTTGGTCTGTCATCTTATTATTATCTCCAACGTTATTTTTCAACTCTTTTTCCTCCTTTCTTTCCTTTTTGCTTGCCATATGCTACACTATTTACCCGCTCTATGTAAGTAGCAAAAATGTTGCCATTGCAATAAATAGTGACAGTTTGTCATAAATGTGTGGATAGTTTGTATCTTCACTGCCATGACTGAGGTGGGTTTGTCCTTAGGATGCAACATAGGAAGTTGCGTATCTACCTTTAGATACGTCATTACTTCTTTGCAATATGGCGGTAAACTACACAGAGTATCTTCCCTTTATTTAACTGAGCCGTGGGGAACCTCAAACCAACCATATTACTATAATTGCGTAGTTATTTTAAGAACAATGATGCCACTTTTTCCATTCTTCAGTTTCATAAGGGAATTAGAAAGGCGCTTGGGCAGGAAAACAAAAGGGGACTATCAACCAAGAACAATAGACATTGACATTCTCTTTTTTGGCAACGTGGTTATAAATAGTAAACATTTAACCGTTCCACATGCCCGAATGCACCTAAGACGTTTTGTTTTAGAACCGCTCGCTGAAGTTCTACCTAATTGGAAACACCCTATTTTGAACCAAACCGCCCGTGACCTGCTCTTTTCCTTAAATGGTTCAGAACAAATTTTTATAGTAAGCCCTTATCCCGAATGGATTTATTCTTCTTCCATAAATGGGTAGCGATAGTCTGTGGCGGGTACGAAAGTTTCTTTAATGGACCTGACGCTTGTCCATCTGAGCAGGTTGAGCCACCATCCTGCTTTGTCATTGGTTCCAGACTGCCTTGACCCTCCAAATGGCTGTTGGGCAACTATGGCACCTGTCGGCTTGTCATTTATATAAAAGTTTCCTGCTGAAAACCTTAGTTTATGCAGAGCTTTCCGAACAGCTTCCCTATCTTGAGCAAAGATAGAACCTGTTAAGCCATAAAGACTTGTCTTATCTACAATTTCCAAAATGTCTTCAAACTCTTCGTCCTTGTAAACATATATGCTTAACACCGGACCAAATATCTCCTCACACATAGTTACGTATGATGGATTATGCACCCTAATCACTGTCGGTTCAATATAATATCCTTCTTTGTCTGAATATCCACCACCGAAAATGAATTCCTGTCCGTCCTGCTTGGCTTTGTCTATATAGGAAACAATTTTGTTATATGCAGACCTGTCAATAACTGCATTCATAAAGTTTCTGAAGTCTTCAACTGGTCCTACCTTAATTGTTTCCAGCTCTGCTATAAACAGGTCTTTGAACTCCTTCCACTTGCTTTCAGGGATATAGGCTCTTGATGCCGCTGAACATTTTTGCCCTTGATATTCAAAGGCACCACGAATCAAGTTGGCAACAGTTGCTTTCAAGTCGGCTGATGGATGCATAACTACAAAATCCTTACCTCCTGTCTCACCTACAATCCGTGGGTATGCTTTATAGTTTTTAATGTTCGCTCCAATCTTTTCCCACATCCACTGGAAGGTTGAAGTACTGCCCGTGAAGTGTAATCCAGCGAAATCAGGGTCGTTGAAAACGACCTCTCCTGCCACCGGTCCATCAACGATAATCATATTTATTACTCCCGGTGGCAACCCTGCTTCCTCAAGAACTTTCATTATTACATAAGCGGAATAGACTTGTTGGCGAGCGGGTTTCCAAACAACCGTGTTCCCCATTATTGCTGGGGCAGTGGGCAAGTTCCCACCGATTGAAGTGAAGTTAAACGGTGTTACAGCGAAAACAAAGCCATCCAGTGGACGATAGTCCATATAGTTTGAGAATCCTTCCGGGGAAATGGGTTGCTGTTCATAGAGCCACTGAGCCCAATACGTGTTAAATCGCCAGAAATCTATTAATTCACAAGCCGAATCTATCTCTGCCTGAAAAACGTTTTTGCTTTGTCCAAGCATAGTGGCTGCATTAATCCAATATCTATACTTCTTTGAAAGCAACTCTGCTGCTTTCTGGAAAATAGCCAGTCGTTGTTCCCAGGGGGTGTTCACCCACTGCTCTCTGGCAAGCATAGCAGCATTAATAGCCTGTCTAACATGTTCTTTATCTCCTTTGTGATAATACCCGAGCAGATGGTTCAGGTCGTGAGGAGGTCTTATCTCAACTTTGTTGCCTGTGTATATCTCTTTACCACCTATAATTTGCGGTATTTCAATTACTTCGCTTCTCAATCTTTTAATTTCTTCTTTTAGTGCTTTTCTCTCAGGCGCTCCCGGTGCGTATGAATACACTGGTTCGTTCAGCGGCTGTGGAATATTATGCTTCATCGTAAACATGGCATCTTCATTTTAGCTCAAAGTTAAGGACAATAGGTCATTGTATATTATGACATATAGGATCAGTGAACACAACATATAGACAGAACAGGCTATAATACTTACTTTTTCAGGAACTTACCAGAACGGTTATCAAAATAAACGATATATACACCAGGTTTTAAGTCTGAGACGTCCACTTCCTTGCCACTACCCTTCTTGACCAATTTGCCCGTCTCTTCGTAAATCTCATAATCAACCTCATCTGTGAAATATAGTTTATCTGTTACACGTTTGGGATAGAAAGATACCGGCTTTTTCTTTGACTTGTATTCAAGTACTTCAGAA